>CAKSEM010000001.1 GCA_934446485.1 uncultured Eubacteriales bacterium
TTTTAATAATGTATACTTAGGAAAACGATAATCTGTAGGTTTTTCTATTCTTCAGAAAGTAATTTTTGAAGTTAATGGCAACAGTTGAGACAAAAGAAAAAGTTGATCTTGACTTGCTGGAGAGTATTTATCGAACCAGCAAGAAAACTATACAAGAATATGTAAGAGAAATTGACAGGCATTGCCGATTCAAGTCAGTACAGCACACTGTAAATGATGGCTGTGTGCTGGATGACCGTGGGCGAATTATTGACATCTATGACGCTTGCGTTGAACAAGATGCACATTTACGTTCGGTGTTAGAGACATTGAACTCCCAGATTCTTGGTGAGCGTTATATGATGTGCCGTATGAATGAGAAGGGTCGGTACGTTAAGGACGTTGAAGAGACACAAAAGGTTCAAGGTTCTTCGTTTATTAAGATTATCAGTGGTATTGTTGAAGCTAAAATGTTTGGATATACAGGCTTGCAGATACTTCCAGATATTGACCCTCGTACTGGTAAATTAGCACACGTTAATCAGATAGAGAGACGCAACATACTTCCCTTCCAAAGGAGAATTATACGCAGACAGGGAATGTGGAATCCAGGTTGGTCTTTTGATGACCCACAATATCGTGATTTTTATGTACTTATTGATTCTGGTAGTCTTGGATTGTTCTCAGCAACAGCACCTTTGATACTTGCCAAGAAGTTCACGTTGGCAAATTATGTTAATTTTAGCCACACATACGGACAGCCGATTATTCATGGAAAGACAGAATCGGAAAATACTAATGACCGCAAGAAATTGGCGAATGACATTGCTTCAGCAGCACAAAACAAGGTGATTGTTACTGGTTTGAATGATGAGGTTGATATAAAGACGTTCACCATGTCAAATTCAGAACACATCTTCACTGGATTGATAGGCTTGTCAAATAAAGAAGTCTCCAATTTGATTCTTGGTTCAGAAGACATGGCTGGAGAAACACAGTCATACGTTGGCTCTACTCGTGCGCATCAAGATGTGTTCCGTGATAGAATCGAAGTGTATCGTGAATATATTGAAAATGTAATGAATGAGGAAATTATACCTCGTCTTGTTACAATGGGTTATTTGAAGCCTGGCAATGTGTTCAAATATGCGAAACGACTTGAAATGTCGGATAAAGACCAGATAGAGCTTTATCGTTTCCTTACTGATAAGTTCGAGATTAGTTCCGATGAAATTGAGAAGACATTTGGTGTAAATGTCGGTCGGCAATTGAATTTGGAATCTGGTAATGGCGGCAATTCTGGTGGCGTTCGTGGTGGCGATGGTGGTCAGTATGTGATGACAGATGAAGAATATTACAAGCGATATGGTCATCATCGTGGTGAAGCTGTAAATTTTCTTCGGGAGAGAAAGTGATAGGTAGCACTTCTCTCTCCAGTGTACAGGCAAATAGGCTACCAAAAGATGATGAAGACAAGAAGCAAGCAGAATATGAGGCGTTGCTTGCTGTCTTTATCAGATTTATAGAAAGTCATGCCAATGAGACCGATTCACAAGAAATACTGGAAGAGTTGATGAATTTGCGAGCAGATTTCTTGATACAACATGCTTTGTCTGGCTTTGACATAGATTACGATGAAGCTTTGGAACTGTTGCGAAATGCAGAAGGTCTTAATAACGAACAGTCAGCAAAACGCAATATAATTGTAGCGGCAGTGGATAATTTGATTGATTTTGCAGTAGCAGAAGAATATCAAATGGCACGAGAGCTTCCAAGCCTTGATGATGAAGAATTTGATGAAGATGACTGTGAAGAAATCTTTGAAAAGTACAACAAGCGATACGCTGAAGTGGAAAACTCGGACGCTGAATATGCAATGATTATTGCAGCAGGACTTATAGGTGTGGCAGATAGTACCATGCTCACTTATATGACGCAAGGTGATGAACGTGTAAGACCTTGGCATTTGCAGTATGAAGGTTTTACAGCTCCCAAATCACAATTCCCAGCATGGTTGATACCTCCAATTGAGCATCAATGTCGATGTTATTTAGCTGAAGACAATATTGTCGGGATGGCAAAAGGTGTGAAAAATGCTGTTATGAAAGTGCCAGCAATGCCAGATTGGTTTAATCGCACATTCAAGGAAAGCGTTGCGTTGGGCGGTAGAATTTTCTCAGACGAACATCCGTATTTTACTGTAGATAGCCGTGATGAAGATTCATTGCATGATATAGCCAAACGAATAAAGGAGAAATATATGAATGGCTAAAGGAAGAGTGCCTGGTGGTGGCATGATAACACCAGCTCAAATGATGCGGCAGTGGAAAAATGCCCCACATAGGTTTGATTTGAATTTGAATAATTTTGAGGTACGCATAGGACGTGCGGCAGAGGCGATATTTAAGAAGTCATTTGAAATGCACCGATTTAATACTGCTTCTTCGCAGCCGTGGAAACAGAGGCGAGACCACAAGCCTCATCCAATATTGAAAGAAACCTCAACATTGAAGAACTCGATAAAGCATAAGACAATTCCTGGAAAGAAACGAGTTGTTCGCATTTATACTGACCCGACTGCTTTTGGAACAGCAGCACGGCATAGAGGCTTTTGTTATGCTGCTGTTCATAACGATACAAGCGGCAGTCATACATACGGTAAGACTGGCGTGAAAAGTATACAGAGGCAGTTTATCGGTCATTCTTCTTATTTGGAAGACGAGTTCAAACAACTTGCTATATCCACATTGTTTAATGGATTTCCGAAATGATAGTAGACAAAAAGAGACATGAAGAAATACAAGAAAAGGTAGCCGATATTGTCAATGATAGCAATGAGCCTGTTGTTGATTTGAAGAATTTGACAGTTGAAGAAGCTGTAAAAGTCAATGCTTTATCTGAAACATATTTAGCATTGCGTTCTATTTTGGAGAAAATACATGTTAATCCAGACGATGAAGACAGCCCATTGTTGTTCAAGACAATAAAATTGGAGACTGGTCAGCTAACTCGTATCAAAACAAATGAGTTTAACAAAGAGTATGCTATTGGCTTTCCTGCTTGTTTCATTCATTATATAAATATGAATTGGCTTGTCGGTCAGTCAAATATCAATGCTGGAAGATGTACGGTGCGATTGCATTATGTCTTGAATAATTTGAACAATGGCGATGACGATGTGGAATTGAGTGGTTTTAGAGCATTTGAAATCATTAATTCCGCTATAAACGCCAACAAAGATAAATTTCCAGCTTTGGTGAACAAGTTTCAATTGACGTATTGGGATATGCCAGAAACATTTGATGATGGTGTACAGCCTTATTGGATTGATTATGAAGTAGCGTTTAATGATTATACATCATATCGTTATAAGGATTATGTAGAACGATATATTGTTATGCCTCCATTTACCAATCATTCCGACCAATTGAAAGAGAACAATCAAGATGGACATGAAAACCATACAACTCCTACAATTGAAGATGCTGTAAAAATTGAAACTACAGTATCAGAATAATCGTTTGTTTTCAACCTTTCTGTAGTAGTATTTCTATTCTTCAGAAAATTGAATATCAAAAGTTAATGGACGTAAATAATCTAAAGTACGTTGTAGGCAAGGCTGAAACCAACCAGCCAGCTATTATTCGTTTCTTTGGTTCCGTAGATAGCTTTTCCACAGATTGTTTTAATGAGGAGTTTTTGTGGCTTCAAGACTATGTAAAGCCATCAAAGATTGTAGTCCTTATTAATTCAGACGGTGGGTCTGTCATGTATGGCATGAGTACGTTCTCTATAATCCAGTCATGTCCTATTGAGGTAGACTGCATCATTGAAGGCATTGCCGCATCAATGGGTAGTGTTATTTGGGCAGCTGGAGACCATTTGTATATGCACGATTACTCTATTCTTATGATCCACAATCCTTTCGTCTATGATAACGACAATGAGGATGCGAACATTAAGAATATGGTAAATGCCTTCAGAAAACAGATAGAAACAATTTATGTAAAGCGTTTCGGTCTATCAAAGGATAAAGTTCGTGCTATCATGGATGGTGAGGGCGATGCTGACGGCACATATCTAAGTGCCAAGGAAGCAGTTAATGCTGGAATATTGCCAGCAACCAACATTATCAAGACCTCCAAACAAGTTGTTGAAAAGGTAAAAAGTCAAATTGAAGGCGTAAAAAGTGTTGCGTCTATTTGTGACATAATGAACTCTGCATTGAAAGAAGTTGATGAAAATAAACTTCTCTCAGAGGTTGTTTCTATTCGTACACAGAATAATCAGAATTTTAATCCTGTGGTTACAGGGCAAGAACAAAACACAATGAAAGAGAACGAAAATGTCCAGTTCAATGCCGTAACAGCACAGCTTGGCTTGGAGGCTGAAACCTCGTTGCAGTCTGTTTCTGCACGAATTACACAGCTTGTCAATGCAGAGTCAGAGCTGAAGAACGTCAAGAATGAGCTGGGTGAACTGAAAATCAAGTTCAAGGGCAAAGAGACTGAGGTTGCTAACCTCCAGAAGAATCTCTCTGACGTAGAAGGACAGCTGAAGGCATACAAGGATGCAGAAGAGAAGTCTCGTAACGCTTCTATTGATGCAATGGTTGAAGATGCAATCAAGGCTGGAAAAATTGACGCTGGTTCAAAGGAAGATTGGGTCGGCATGGCGAAAGCAAACTTGGACATGGTAAAGAAGACACTTGACTCAATTCCTGGTCGTGACAATATCGTAGATGAAATTGCCAATGACCCAGAGAACAAGAATGACGCAGAAGAGGCAATGAAGGATGTCAATGCCAAGCTCGCAGAGAAGGTCAAGGCAGTCGTTGGTGACATTACACTTCAAACATTCTAATCGAAATGGGTACAATTAATTACGCTGGTAATACCTATGCTGGTGAGGTACTTGAAGACCTCTTGGTATATACCGCACATGGCAATGACACATATAATGAGGGGCTGATTCATATTGTCCCTGGCATCCAGAAGCGAAAGACTCTGCCTCATGTTTCACTTGGTTCTATCATCCAGGATAACGTAGCAACACCTACTTCTACTCATGGTGATGCCAATAGCGAGACTGGCAAGAACAAGTACGAGTTCTCAGAGCGTTATCTGGAGCCGCATGACTTCATGGTATATCTGGAGTTCAATCCTCGTGACTTTGAGGAGTACTGGAGACCATTCCAGCCAGAGGGCGAGTTGATTTTCCGTGACCTCGATGCAAAGGTACAGGCAACGATGCTCCACTTGCTCGTAGACCGTAAAGACCAGTACATTGGTGATTCTATCTGGTGTTCAAAGAAGGGCGGCAAGGACATCAAGCTCACTTCGGATGCGCCCGATACAAATGTAGCACTTGGTGGTGACAGTGACGCTGGCCCGATGAAGTACTTTGACGGTTTCGTAGTTCGCTGTCTTGACAACTTGAAAGCAAATTCTGTTGTCGTTAGCACTCGTACAGAGGCACAGAAGAATGAAGCTGCTACAGGTAAGGTAATTCTTGCTGGTTCAACAGCGATTACTACTGGTGAAGCCGTTGAGAAGGCTCTTTATGCAATGTACCGCCAGTGTCCTAAGAAGCTCCGTAAGAACAAGAAGCTGAAGTTCGTTATGGGCTGGGAGCTTTGGGATTTGTATGACGCATACCTTACAAGCAAGGATGTGAAGTACACAGAGAACGCAGAGGTGAACAAGTATCGCTTTAAGGGCAAGGAAATCAAGGTTATTGATGGAATCCCAGAGCAGACAATCGCTCTTGGTAAGTTCACTCGTGACATGGATTCTTGCCTCTGGATGGGTGTTGACTACGCAACTGACCAGGAGTCAGTTAAGGTAGAAAAACTCCAGGCAAACAGTGAGCTGTACTTCTTCCAGATGCGTATGAAGGTCGATGTGAACATCGTACTTCCTTCAGAGATTGTTCTCTGGACTACTTACAAGTACACTGAGTAATCTAACAATTCAGAAAACTCAATATAATTCTGGGGAGTGGAGTCGATTTACTCCATTCCCCTTTTTAGATTTCAATCATTATGGCAAAGAAAATCAAAACGGAAGATGCTACACCTGTAGAGGAAGGTCTGGACGTAATGACAGGCGAGAATACAGAAGCAAACGCAAGTGAAGGTGAAAACACCAACACACAGTCAGAAAACACTCCAGAAGTTTCAGCTGAGGTAAAGAAACCACGAGCATCAAAGAAAACAAGTGAGGGTAAGGCAACTACAGCCCAGTCAGAGGATATTCCAGAGGATGTTAAAGCTATTTTGAAATGTTTCCCTAACGAGGAAGAGCTTTATGTTTCAAAATATGGCGGCACATTCCCAAAAGACTCTGAACCTTTTGTAAGGGGTAATGCTATTCTTTACAGAAATCCGTTCTACAAATAATAATAAAAATCAATAATGGCTTTAGGTGGCGTATTTATGACCGACACCGATGGTAATATTGGAAAGAAGATTTCTAATCTTACCGAAAAGGTTTGTGGTCTTGTATTTGACATTTCAGCTCAGACAGATATTTGGACTAAAGGCGCAGGAGTTAAGCTCGCAGCCGCTTTGAAGGACACTGTTGTTGAGCTTAATTCAATTGAAGATGCCGATACACTTGGTCTTGCAGCCTATACAGGCGAAAAAGATGAAGATACAAATAGCAAGGATTTTCTTGCTGGCATCCCTTACTACCACATCAAGCATTTCTTCACTGCTTGCAATAACTCTGGCAGACTGTTTATTGCATTTGCGGATTGTTCGAGCAATTGGAACGCTCTCGTAGATATGCAGAAGGCCGCTCATGGTACAATCAACCAGTTTGGTGTATGGACAGAGCAGCGTCTCTGGAAGCAGACAGACACATCGGCAGAAACATACAGCATCCAGATTGTGAGTGACTTGCAATCTACAGCAAAACAGCTTGCAGACAGCTATAATGCACCTTGCGTTGTTTTGCTTAATGCAAATACATCTAAGGTAGCGACAACCAGCGGTGATGCAACAAAGGTTGTGTTCAGCAAGATTCCCACTTGTATCGTTGATGCACGTTATGTAAGCGTATTGCTTGGACAGGGGCTTGATACCAATGTTACAAAGATGCAGTGTGCTTTGGAATCAACAACTCCAGTAGGAAATGTTGGCGCAGCACTTGGTGAGCTTACAAAGTGTAATGTTGGCGAGTGTATGGGCTGGGTACGAAGCCATGACCTTATCGGTTACTTCCCAGACATTGAGTTTGGCTTTGGTGATTCTGAAGTTGAAAGTAATGTGTTGAAGAACTCAACCAAGTATTCTTCATTGAGCCAGCAGCAGCTTGACACACTTGACAACCTCGGTTATGTGTTCTTGATGCGATATACTGGACTTGAAGGACATGTATATTTCTCTGGAGACAAGACTTGCTCTGATGGCGATTATTGCACAATCGCTCGTAACCGCACAATCAACAAGTCAAGACGTTCTGTGCGTACAGCTTTGCTTCCTTATGTAAACTCGCCTATCAAGGTGAATCGCAGTAACGGACAGCTGTCGGCAGCACAGATTACAGTGTTTACCAATTTGATTTCTGACATCCTTACAGCAATGACGGATGCAGAGGAGATTTCTGGCATGGGTAAGATTACCATTCCAGCAACTCAGAACATCTTGAAGAATGACAAACTGGTTATTCAGTACACTATCGTGCCTCTCGGTTGTGCCAAGACCATTGAAGTTACTGAAGGACTTGTATTATCCGCTTCTTAATGGCAACAATAGTAAATAACGTAGCCTATTCTTGGGCGCAGATTGAGCTTACTGCTCCAGCTTTGACAGGTTCAAGTGATGCTAACCCTACTATTTTACAGGGTGTTTCAGCAATCAAGTGGAACATTAAGCGTAATATGAAGACCAATTACGGTCTTGGTGGCGAGCCTGTAAATCGTGGTTTTGGCAACCGTGAGTATACAGCATCAATCACAATGGACTACAACACCCAGGTTCAGCTTCGAGCTTTGCAAGGCTCTCTTATGGCACTTGGCGAGTTTGACCTCATCGTAACATTTGCCAATGAAATGGGTACAGATGACTGGACAGAGGAAACCGTAACTCTAAAGGGTTGTCTCTTCAATGAGGATGGTATGGAGGCAGAACAGGATGCTACCAACATTACTAAGGAATTTGACCTTAATCCGTTCAAGATTATTTGCAGTACAAGCGCATAATGGTTGAATAAAGTTTTATGTAAGGGGAAGGATAGAAAATATCTTTCCCCTTTTTCAAACCCCACACTTCCAACCATGCTATTCTCATATAGATAATTCAAAACTTTAATTAAATCATTATGGCAAAAGAAGTAATGGAAATTTTTGATGAGAACGGCAACCTTACACCTGTACTTCAGAAGGAAGTTGATAAGAAAGCCGCAGAAATTAAGGAAGAGCAGAAGCTCAAAGTAGTGTTCCCTCTGGTAGTTGAGGGTCAGGAGTTCGATGAGAAAGGGGTCTACATTGGCTATTTCAGACAGCCTTCGTTTAAGGCGTTCTCCAAGTATCTTACCGCTTCCCAGAGTAACCAGGCACTTGCTATGCGAACACTTGCTACAGACTGTTTCGTTGGTGGTGACAAGGAGCTGATTGACGATGATTCGTTGTTCTTGTTCGGCTTGATGGGTCAGCTGGGTCAGATCATCCAGATGCGCAACGGTACTCTTGTAAATTTATCAAAGCCTGGGAAGTAAAAGATGACGAGTATTTGCGTCAGAAACTTATCTACATAAGGCATTATTTCCCAGGAATAGATATAGAATCTCTAAGCGATGAGGATTTTGCTATTATAGCCAATGATGCAGAATGGCTTGATGAACACCAGATTAAGGTGAATCAAGTAAAGACGCTTGGACTTCTTGCATAGGTTTTTGTACTCCCTACTTTCATTAAGTTGAAGGTAGGGATTTTTGCTTATAGTGACCTATGTATTTCTTGGAAACCCTATTCTTGTAAAAATAAACATGATATATAATGGCTCAGAATTTCACTGTAAATTATGACATAAATGTATTGTCACAGGATGCGGTTACTGCCATCAATAGCTTTACGCAAGCAACGAAAAAGCTTGACCAAGCGATGCGTCCGTTCCGAAAGCTCAATACATCTATCAGTAATCTGCAAAATAATCTGACGAAGCTAAATGCCAAGACATATACTGTCAAGTTAGAGACAAGCAAGGCGGTAAATAATGTTGATAAGCTTATTGGCAGACTTCGCAGATTGAAAGCAGAAGCAAAAGGTGCTGGAATTAATTTAGGCTCAATTAATACCGCTGTTGGTGTAGCTGCTGGTGGTACGAGTAGCCGTAGCACTGGAGGTAAGCGTGTTGCAGCTACTGCTGGCAGGACATCAACCTCCAGTAGCATTATTTCCAGAAATATGCCGAAGAACTTGGGCTATAAGTTACTTGGCCCAACACCTCTGGACACTGGCGGTATTATGGCTGTAGACATGCTTAAAGGTATGGGCATTGCTTATGGTATTGCAGGTCTTGGCTCACTTATAAGCAACTCTGTTAAAGATTATACAGAGTACAATAATATTATGAAGACCGCAGAGAATATCCTTGGTGCGCATGACAAACGTGCTGATTTCAAGGAGCGATTCGCTGCTATGGAGCGACAAGTTCGTAATGTTGGTGTACAGACTAAGTTCACAGCACCACAAGTAGCCGATGCCTCCAAGTTCTTGGCAATGGCTGGTTTTGATGTAGACGCAATCAACAAATCAATTGCGCCTATAGCAGATATTGCCCTTGTTGGTGATACCGACCTTGGTGAGACAGCAGATGTTGTGACAAATATTATGACAGGCTACAATATCTCTCCAGAAAAGGTACGCAAAGCAGCCGATATTATGACGATGACCTTTACAAAGTCAAATACGACATTGATGGAGATAGCAGAGGCGTATAAGTATTCTGCTTCATTGTTATCGGCTGGTGATGTTCCGTTTGAGGAAGCCACTGCTGCAATGGGTATTCTGGGCAACGCTGGTATCAAAGGCTCCCAGGCTGGTACAACGATGCGTACCATCATGGCAAACATTGTAAATCCGACAAAGAAGCAGGCAGCAGCATGGAAGCGCATTGGTGTAAGCCGTACAGACAAGAATGGCAATATGCGTGATGTTGTTGACATCTTTGAAGATTTGAACAAGAAAGATTTGTCGCTGTCAGATTACTACCAAATATTCCATAAAACAGCAGCGCAAGGTGCTGTATCATTGGCTAACGATGTAGAGGGCTGGAATGACATCATTAAGGCCAACTTTATGTCTGAAGGTCTTGCAAAGCAGTTAGCTGATGAAAAGAAAAACACTATTCAAGGTTTGTGGGCGCAGCTTACATCTATGTTTACAGAAAATGGCATACAAGCATTTGATGAAATACAACAGCCTATCAAGGATTTTTTGAATAGTATCATTGGGTGGTTAAAGACAGATGAAGCAAAGGTTCTAATAAAGGATTTTGCAAAAGATATTCTGAATTTCGGTAAAATGGTGGTTGAACTGACTAAAAATATGGTTGATTTTTATCATACTTTTAGGCCATTAATTAATGGTTTTATTGAATTTCAATTAAAGATGTGGCCAGTATTGTCATTAATGAGAATTTTTAAGGCTGGATTTTTAGGAATATCTGGAATTGTTAAATTTTCTGGTACTATTGCATTACTTGTCGGCAGAATTAGAGCATTAGGTCTGGTTATGAAGACAGTAAATATGCGCAATATTATAGGTGGTGGATTTGGACTTGGGCAGTATTGGGGTAATCAATACAATACAGGATTGTTTGGCGAGAAGCTTGCATCGGCAAGCCCACAGCTTCGTGAACGATTCCTAAGACGATATTATGGTGTGAGTGGAAATTCACAAGCGCAAGGTGCTATGTCTACCATGATGTATGGTGCAAATGCAAGACAGGCTTTTGGATCAGCGTTAGGCGGTATAGCAGGAGGTTTTGCTGGCTATCAAATAGGTGAAGCTATAGGTGGTGAAGATTCTGCTGGCGGTATGCTTGGTGGTATGCTTGGCAGCATTGGCGGTATGGCTTTAGCACAATACCTACCTTCGTTAGGTGCTTTAGCGATTTCAAATCCAATTACAGCCATAATAACAGGTGTTACAGCTGCTGTTGGTGGTTTGGGGTATGCAATATACCAATACAATAAATCTATTGACGAAGGTATCACTGCCGCACAGAAATGGATAGATAATTTTAACGAATTGTCGTTGCGTGGCATTGATGTTATGAAACAATTTGGATTGATGCAAGCGTATCAAACCATTGAGGCATCTGACGCAACCCCAGAAGAAAAAGCAGAAATGCGTAAACAGATGTTTAATAAATGGTATAATGGTACTAAAACATCTGTAGAAGAGCCAGATCCTACAATACCGTACGCTAATATTCCTATTGGCAGTGAATTAAAAAAAGATTTGGAGTTTGCAGACAGGTGGAGTGGGAAGTTTGAATATTTCATGCCAAGACTTGAAAAACTTGGATTAACTACAACTCCAAGAATAATTGGCGGTGATGACTATGTTGATTATTGGATTGGCAACAATAAAATATGGAACGCACAGTCAACAGAAAAGTCAAGATTAAATGAGCTGCAAGCGACACAGGCGGCTATGATATTGGCTGGTTATGCACCAGATTCGCCTATTGCACAGCAAATAGATGAACTTGCTATGCAAGACATTTATGGCGCATCCAGATATTCAGATATAGCAGCAATTTGGCAGAGGATTCATAAATCTGTGTGGCCTATCCACCAATATATGCATAATGATAAAACATCTGAAGATGTTGAAAAGATGAATACCCAACAACTCTTTAATGGTTATTATACACAAATTGGTTTGGAATTGCGTTTTCAAGAGATTCAAAAGAAATTTGAAGATTGGGAAGCGTTAGCCTACAGATATGACAATGGTTTAGAAATTACAGCAGAACAAGTTCAACGAGTTTTATTTAATAGACTTGGTGATTTGTTTGATCCTCAGAATGGATTGTTTGGAACGCAAGAGTTTACCAATCATCTAAAGAATGTAATTCAGAATCCAGATAAATATGGCTATTCTGATCAAAAGACTGCTATTGCAGCGGTACAGAAAACATTTACAGATTTATTGGACTTCTTCAATCTGCTTGATACACATTACAAACCGTTATTTGCAGATTATTTGAACAGAAATATTTTTGAGGGCGTTTTACCGAAAGGGTTTAATTTGCCAGAGGGCGGTATTGTTGGTGGTACAAAAAATGGAGATACTACAGTTATTGATGGAACGAAGTATACCTGGAAGCCTAATAATTTAATTGAAAAGAATCCAACATACGGTTGGTATGACGCTAAAGGCAATAAGTATACACCAAAAAATGCGAAAGATACAGCTAATGGTGGCACTGGCCGTAACGGTCGTGGCGGCAACGGCTCAATCACTCCAGCAACCCACAATACGAAGGGCGCAAGCCAGGCTGATTATAAGCAGCACTATAACAATCAGACAGCAGCACCTAAACAGGTGATTGTAAAGATTGAGAATCTGATGAATGTGAAGTCAATAGATTTGAGCAAGAAGGATAATAGAGAAGTAATTGATAACGTCAAGCAACAGCTTACACAGGCACTTGTTGACGTAGTACATGATTTTGATGAAACTTGGCATGGATAAACAATGTCGTTCATAGGAGATATATGGGGTAATGTGAAATTTAATGCTGGTAAGGCTGCTGCTAATGCAGCCTCCAGCGTTTCATGGGCTTATACACATTCCCCAGCACAAGAAGTGATTTATAGAAACAATCGGGCATACAAGTCTGTTCTTGTTCATGTGGCAAAACAACTTGCTATGTCTGAGATTGAGGGACAGATAAATAAACTATTCCCGAAGTATCAAAGGTATCTGGAGAAAACATTGCGTAAGACTGTATTGGAACAGCAAAAGTCCAATCAGGTGCAACTCATTAGGAACCGTGAATCCCAAATGAAAGAATGGGGGCGCATAACAGCAGATGGTGGTCATGCTATTATTGCCAAAGACAAGTATGGCAATGCCGTTCCAGAATCTCTCATGTTATTTTATGATGGTGATACAGATATACTTGTTGAAGATGTTAAAATTGTTGGTGATAAACAAGTAAAGGACAGTTACACAACAAAAACCATTTGTTTTATTGACATCAATCCAGATGTTGCTATTCAAAGTTCTAAGAATATAGTTATGACCACAGTTCAAGGTCGTGATTATACTCGTAAGGAGTTGGTGTCTGGAGGTGACTTGAACTTTACGGTTACTGGTGAGATTGTCAGCAATGAGGAAGGAGTATATCCAGAAAATGATGTCAAGAAGTTTATCCAGATTATGCAATATGGCGGTGTTGTGAATGTCAACCACTTCCAGTTCAAGCAGTTTAATGTGGATAAGATTATCATTAAGGACTTTAATATGCAAAATCAAGAGTTCAAGAACATCCAGCCATATACATTTACTTGTGTTGCTGTTGAACCAGATGAAGATGTTGTAGTGAAGTCAGATACTATCGCTGTCATTAATCGTGAGATAGAAGTAAGTCCAATGAGCAAGTGGTATAAATTGATTTTGAATAATAAGTATGCTGAGATTGTTGCAAATGCAGCAGCATCTGCTGTAAGCTCTACGGTAAATGCTGGCGTAGATGCGGCTGGAAACGGTCTTGATAAACTCGTAGATAAGATATAATGGCAGCAGTAAAAGGACAGCCGAGCTTTCATATCCTCATTTCTCTTATAGAGATTTGGGATATGAAAGACCCGAAGAAACCAATGGCAGAACCAGAAAGCCCATTGCGCATAACTGAGGTAGAAAGCATCCAGATAGATGATTCGTATCGAAAGTTGATAGGCACAGCATCGGTAAAATTCCCTCGTGGCACGGTCATTAAAAAGACCATCACCACTTTGAATGAACAAGAAAATGCCAATAAGGTGTCGGCAACTGTTGATGATGCTGGAGTATTGATAACCACCAGAACCGACTCAAAGGTTGCTTCTGTTGCAGATTTCAAGGTAGGTCAGAGAATACGGATTTACTTGGGATATACAGAAGACCCAACGATTGCAGCTCTCACAAAACTTGATGCAAGCAAGAAGTCTATATTCAATGACAGCGACAAATTGAAAAAGTATAAGGAGAAATTGAAGATTATGTTTGAAGGCTATATTACAAAATGTAGCATTGATACTCCTATTGAAATACAATGTGAGAATCTTGCCAGCGGCTTAAAAAAGATAACATGTCCAAAGGTTACAGCAAAGAAAAACATGACAGTAAATGACTTCTTAGCCGATAACGGAAAATATAAGTTACTTAAAAACAGTGGCTTGTCATTACATCCAGAAACTAAGTCATGTGAAATCAATATAGGAAAGGTAAATTTGACCAGTGATTTGACTGTAGCGGATGTGTTGACTGAATGGAGTAAGTATAAGGTGTTTGCTTTTGTTAAATTTAACGGAGATACGCCATACATCGCTGTTGGACGCTCTTATTTTTCCAATCCTGGTAAGGATTCTGTGCTGAATTATAGCGACAATAAATCAGATATTCCAGAAATCCTTTTTGATTATCATGTTGCCAATAATGGTTTGACATTGATGAATACAGACAAGGACTTTTTAGCTGTTGAGGCTACAGGGTTAGATAAGGATGATAAGTTCTATCATATTACCATTCGCAAGAATCCAGATTATAATTCAAGTAAGAAAGGCTCTAAGAAATGGCAAGTGATGAACGAAACAAAGTTGTCAAAAAAAGCCATGAAGTTAGGCGCAACTCCTCTTACAAAATCGAAAGATAGAGTAGATTTAAGTAAATATACAGTAATTCCTTATATGTCACGCAAAATAGGTATTACCAAGGAAGCATTGTTGCAAGAAGCAATCAAATATTTTGAGAGCTATAATATGAACGGTATTGATGGACAGCTAACATTATTTGGTGACTTGAACTTGAAGACAGCTCAAAAAGTTCAGCTTACAGACAAACGCCATCCAGCCAAAAACGGCTATTATTTAGTAGATGAGATTTCGACAACTTTTGGTACTGGTGGTTATCGTCAGACGATAAAGTTGCCATATTGCATTGCAAAAATAAAGTCTGAAGATAAGAATGACAAGAAAACTACATAGTGATTTGAGTCAGAACCAGACTATTCGTGAGGCTATCCGAAAGATAGCCTTGCGTGGTTTGGTAGACCCAAGCACAAATACGGTTCACGATACAGGTAGAGTCACAGGATATGTCTGTAAGATTCATTCTGATGAAAGCGATGAGCTGTTTGGTACGGTAGACGTTCAAGAATACCCTACTATGGCATTTGAAACAACAGATGATATGCCAGTAGGTTTACATGAAGGTGTATTGCTAAGTGCCATGCAAAACAATATGAATGGAATGGTTATTATTCCTAAGCTGTATTCTGAAGTCACCATAGTGACCGATCCTGCAAGTCATACAGAGTATGTTTCCATGTTTTCCCATGTAGACATCATCCAGCTCGATTCACATGACACTATCACAGTAGGCGTGAAAGAACGAGAACCGTTTAACGAAAGCGATGAAGACTCTCCAGATGTCAACGAATTGGAGGAGACAGGTGTGTATTCTCAAACAACATACAAGAAAAATTCTATCGTGACCCAAGTTCAAGATAAAGATGATAAGAATAAGTCATCATTATCTATGGATGGCAATCAAATATGCGCAGCTGTTGGCAATGCTGAGAGCGAATATATCCAGAACCACGATAAGATAAGAGCAGCGCACGATAAGGCAGAGTTGGAGCTGAATGGCAGTGAAAGCACTATGAAATTTGGAGGTTCCAAAGTAAAGGTAGAAGATGGAACTGTCTATTTGGGCAGTGATAGTGGAACCGATGATGCTGTACTTGGTGGTCAATTAGCAGACATATTGATGGATATTGTTGGCTATATCAGTCAGATAAAGACAACCACACAACTTGGCCCACAACCACCTCTGAATATGGCACAGTTCATAGCTTTGAAATCAAAGATTAATTCGTTCAAGTCTTCGCATAGCGGATTCTTGACTAAGAAAGTACAAGTACAGAAATAATGGCAGAAGCAAAGTTAAATTTCAATGAAGAGAGTCTGGATAAGAAGTCCAGCTTATATGATTTGTACAGTCGCTTCTTCCAGGGCATGACTGAAGCGAATAAAGTAGATGCACCAGATTATTCGGAAAATCCACCTTTGAATGAAGATGGCTCTATAAATAATGAAAAAATAGCAGAAGGTCTCGCTGAATACTCGCAGATATTAATGAAAAACTCTGCTTACATGATGGCAAATGCCATTATTTCGACAGTAAGCAGTGGCGGTTCTGGAGGCGAAGGGGGCGGTGGTCTTGGCTATATCGCACGTTCTGGTGATTCTATGACAGGTATGCTTGGGGCATTATATGGCTTCCAGGCAGGATATGACAATAAGATGATTTTCGATGTTGCAGTAGATGCGAGCAACAAGAAAGTTGCCCATGTCTATGGAAATCTTATTGTTGATGAAGATGAGACCATTGCAGGAAAGCTTATATTGTCGGATGCTGGCTTATATTTTGGGAAAAGTCAGACCATGTGGATTGCAGATAATAAGTTAAATTTTGCATATCAGAACATCCAGTTTGCTGGTGAGGTTAGCATTGATGGTTCGCTGTCAATTGGTGACTTTAAGATAACGCAGAATGGTATATCTATGGGCGAGAATGAGTTCTACCATAGCGGTAACTGCAATAATAAAGACACCGATTGGGCAATGAAAAATGCCCATGTTTACGGAGACCTTATTGTTGAGGGTTCGTATGAGCAAAAAGGAGGTTTGAAAGCTCTGTATGGTTTTGAGTTAGGTGAATATGGCAAGAGGATGTTATATTCTGTCAAGGATGACGCTAATAAAGAAACTGGTCATGTAGCATTGATTTCAGACCTTGTAATAGCCCCGACATGTGGTATTAAGTTTGGAGAATCGTATATCATCAAGGTAAGAGGTGGTGAGAATAGCAATATCATATCCATTGCATCGCCAGGTAAAGTAATGAACCTTGGAGATAGCGATGGGGAGGTTAAGACCACACGAATATCACTTCAGACAGAAATTTGGGACTACAACAGTTCATATAGAATTATCAGTCAGTATGGCGATGGACATTTTAGAAACTCATTGGAAGCTGGATGCAGTGCGTCGGGTGATACTGTATTAAGAACGTACCACAATTCCGATGTGGAGTGCGGTGTTGCTTTTTATAAGAAGGTTCGTTTCGGCAAACTTGAAACTGCCCCCAATATGTATGCAGATGACACCAACACCATATTATATGGCTCGTTACCATATATAAGAGTGTTGAATGATGTGCCAAAAACAGAGCATATCCCATTCAGTTTTCGATACATTCAGACAGAATCGCTGTTTAAGAATCAAAGCTCAGAATGGTCAGCTACGTTGGAGCTTGACACAGAAGCAGAGTTCTTTAGATTGTCAAAGCCTGTAGAATCTTCCGCTTTCTCAATCTCCAGTGAAAAATACAAGACACGGCTTGCTGAAAATGTGCTGTATTTTGCTGATGCAGTTTATCTGGAAGGTGTTACAGATGGCATAAAATATCAAGGAAATGCTTATTTCACAGGCGCATTAAGCTCCCAGAGATTTGCAAGCGGCTTTGCTGGATATGGCTGGGCTGTAATGAACAGCAAGCTATATGGTGGTTATGCAGCAACATTTGATGAGTTGACTGTGCGTAAAAAGATGCGCATATATGAACTGGAAGTCCAGAAAATATCGGTTACAAATGGCTCTCTATGGGTAAGTGATGCTTGTTCTGGAGACCTCGTAGAAGAAGTTTTATAAATGGCTTTATTCAACTATAAGAAATACAAGGTGTCATTGCGTCACGATACAAAGAAGACGCAAGGCTTGAAGACTGGTGATATAGTAAGGCGGCAATATTTTGACGGCAAAAATCTCATATACTCCTTGATGTGTGTATTAACATACGGAAAGGAAACAGTTGTTGATGAGGAAACACAAGAGATAGTAGAGCGAGATTATTTTATTGGAGCATTGCTGGAAGGTGATGCGCCATCCAGTGACCAGTTACTTGACTTCGCCAGAATAACCAATCTGTTTGATGAAGAACGTTCGGGGGCATTGTATCTAACAGCTTCCGATCAAGAGTCTCCATATATGGACGTTATTGATGGAATTGGTAGAAATCAGAGTTTGTGTTGGCCAGAAGACGTAAGTGCAGACTATGAAGATCCAAAATCTCAGTATGTCATAATTAATAAAGGCAAGGCGTATGGTGAGTACAAAGATATACAGCAAGACAATAGCCGTGTGTTGAAGTTGGGTGTGTCTGTTGCAGAGGACAATGTGCCAACAGGTATCTCCCAGGATTTTTATGAATATGTTGCAAATCCGAATCGTGTTGTAATATCATATAAAATCAAAGGAAGTGGTGAACAAACATGGAAAGCATCGTTAGGCTATACTAATGGCGAACACACAGATGCTGAGTTTGATGTACCAGTAACGACAGAATGGCAATATAAACTCCATGTGGTCACAATAGATTGGTCGGGAAGGCATTTACGCACATTTAAGCTACAGCGTGATTGCAACCATGAAGATAGTGTAGAAATAGCCGACTTCAACATTATATTGCTGTCCAGTCTGACTAATTTTAATGATGCAAGCCAAATTCGTGTTGGTAAGCTATCTGGGTTGGTAGACCCTGTATTCGGACAGCTTGATAGCTATGGCGGTTATTTTCAGAAACTTTTCGCTTCTGGTTCTGCTCATGTTTCTGGCACGTTGACAGCTGGTGATGAGCATGGATTTGCGGCAACATTCTATGCTGGAAAGATACATCGTAATGCGTTTTTGAACTCGTTGGATGCCAATTTTACGTCTGGAATAGACATAAATAAAGATGTCGCAGCACCATGTGGTGTCGGAAAGGTATATTCATTTTCCAATGAAGTTGAGATACAGGCACAGGAAGCAAGTTGGTTGAAAGAACATATCGGTAAGGTGTATTGCCTTTCATTCTGGCTATACGCAAAGAAAGCATGTCAGATTTCAGTCTTGCAGAACGGTCATGTTGTCGGCACTTTCAGATTCTCTTCCAGTCAATGCCTTGCTTGGGAAAGAAAAAGCGTAACTTTTGAACTATATGGAGGAGCTGACGATAATACACCATTGCTCATATCACTTGCACCAGCCTTTGAAGGTGATGAAGAAGGAGCTGAAGAGCTTGTTTATCTGTCAGCACCACAATTAGAGGAGGGTAAAACCGTTACCCAATACCAGCCGACAGATGAAGTGGTTAAATTCAGTGAAGATTATGGCGCATGGTTTAGCCGTGGTGGTATTGGCGGTACAATTCAGAACCCATTGCTTCAATTGAATTTTGATGGAGCTGGGAGTATCGGTACACGCACGAAGTCATTCTTATTGAGAGTTGATGGCTCTGGTTATCTCGCAAATATGAATATTGAATGGGATAGCGATGGCAAGGTTACTTTTGGTGAAAACGTAACATTGAACTGGTCTAACTTAGACTCAACTGTTCGTAAGGAAATTTCCAGTAAGTCCATCAAAATCAACGGAGCTGACACATTCACTATGATGGGTGATGAATCTTCTTCAGCTACAGAGTTTTATCCAAAGACGATAACACTTAATATTGAAGAAGAAAATATAACATCAACATCAAGCCAACGTCAATGGTACTACTTAAAAGACAACGAATGGGTTAAGATAAAATCTGCAAATGCAAAGCAGTATGTGGTCTATCCAGATTCGTCTATGTGGAATGATGGAAGTGTGCTAACATTAAAATGTACAGTAACTATAGGCGCAAATACATATAGTGATACTTTTACTATTCGCAAGCAGCATATTGTCGGCTATACAGTGGAAGTGACTTCCAATCAAGGAAAGTCATTTAAGAATGGTAGTTGCTCAACGATTCTCCATGCAGATGTATACTATCAAGGTAAGCTGGTTGATCCTCAGTATGTCAAAGATAATTTTACATTTGTCTGGAAGAAATTTCATTTGCCAGATGTAAAGAATGAAGTTGATGGTTGGTGGAATGAGCAACAAGACGCTAATGGCAACATTCTCCAAGCAGCAATTGACAGAACACAACAAGAAATAGTGTTGGGATATAAGATTACAGGTAGCGACCTGTTTGTATGTGAATTACAGAACGGAAGCTCAGTATTCCCATATACATTCCCTGTTATTCTTGCTTAATATTTATCTCCATCCAGACAAATTGCTGGGTGGAGATAAAAAATAATTGAGATTTTCTACCCTTTGCCAATGGTGAGAATCACTATTCATCTATACAGTGAACAAAAATCTCAATAAAAATTATGGCAACAGACATTTCAAAACTGCTTAACAAGCAGCCAAACTCCAGCCAGCAAGCAGCAACAGAGACTGTTCCAGCCAATGAGAAGGTAACTTCTGATGAATGGAACACTTTAGTGCAAGCTGTGCAGGAGAATCAAGCCAGCGTTAAAGTGGTGAAGATGGGAACCAATGAGTACAAGCCTGTTGATGGCGTTGTGACTTTGCCTTATACAGCCGAAGGTTCCGAAGTCAGTTTGAAAACAACTGATGACTTGAAATCTATGGTAAGTATTACTGGCAAAGCCACATTGCACTTATTGTATACCAGTACATCGGCTGGTTACGATACAGGCAATAGTGGTGTGCTTTACATCCAGACCTATGCAAATGGTCAGTGGACTACGCAAGGCACAATGGCGATGGCTTCCAAGAATATCGCAGCTGACTATGATGAAATTGATATTACCAGTTATTTGTCAACTGGTAGTAATCGTGTGCGTGTATATGTTTATGATGAAGGATTCGGCACTCAATCAAATCCTATAATCTTTGAATCAATTGTACTTACTACATTAAGAGTAGAGTTGGCTTCAGAGTATTACCACCCTGTAACTACAGACTACCTCCAGCCATCTTATTATATATATGGTGCTGGCGTGAAGAAGACGTTGCATTTGAAGGTAAGTGGTAAAACCGCTGATGGTCAAGACGGATTCAGAGAGATTACTTACTCTATAGGCACAAACACTTACACAACTTCTGCATATACAGGAGCAGCAATTAATGACACCAGCTCTCAAACTGTCAAGATTATTAATCATGGCGTTCATACAGTTGAGGCGTGGGTGACATGCGTAGATGGTTCTGGAAAGGAACTTGAATCAGAACATATTGTCAACTCGTTTATGCTTGTTGTAAATGAAGATGATATGACTCCTTACTTGCTTGTTCAAAACCTAAAGACAAAGGTTGTGAATTACGAGCAGATAGTTCTGTTCGACTATGCGGTTTACAATCCGAATAGTGAAGCTATGAGCATTGCCATTGTTATGAGTGATTATGACAATGTAATGGAGTATTTGCGATTGGAGAATGAAACAATGCCGAATACGCCTAATTCTGTAGAAACAACAGTTGAGGTTGAGAATGATTCCGATGACATTCTTTATTCTTATTTGCATATTTACAGAGTTGTTGATGGCAAGGAATATAATTTCTTGAAGGAATCTACAGGAACAGAATCGGAAATCATAACTGTTGACAATACAGAGAAGTTTAGCCCTACAAGTGGTGTTGATTTCTTCTTGAACCCGAAAGTAAGAAACAATAGTGAGTCAAATCCTGCCAGAATCTTAAATGCAGCAAAAGGCAATGTTGAGTTGTCTGGAGCTAAATTTGAAAATTTTGGATTTGTGAATGACGGATGGATTAAAGCTGAAGACAAGCAGAGTGTCCTTCGTGTATTGGCTGGGCAAAAGGTGACGATACCTTATGAGCCTTGGGAGAATTTTAAGAACAATACAGCATCAAGCATGACATTGGAGCTTGATTTTAAGATTCGTAATGTAACTAATGAGTCTGATCCTATCATTCAATGCTGCTCGATCATCCAGGCAACAGGTAATCCGCTTGGATTGTTAATGCGTCCGCTTGATGGCTATATCAACACCGTTACTCAGTCAACTGAGGCAGACCAGAACTTTGGTTGGATGGAAAATGTACGCACTCACATTGCTATCAATGTAGTTCATGCCTTACGTTCTTCTTCTACCAATTCAACAACAGTATCTCTTGTGCGTGTGTTTATCAATGGCGTTCTGAACAGAGAGTTTCCATTTGATACAGCAACAGCAAACGAATTTATTTCATCTATGGGACATGGTGGAATTAGAATCGGACAAGACGATGCAGATGTGGACATTTATTCAATCCGATGCTATCAGAAAGCCTTGTCTTCTGATGATTGTATGCAAGACTATAGTAGTACATTGCCTACATCTGAAGATAAAATTGCTTTCCGTAACGCTAATGCTATTGTACAAAACGGTGAGATAAATTATGCGCTTGCCAAGGAAAAATACAACGTACTTGTGTGGCACGGCTATGAGACATATCGTTTTGCAACAAATAATCAGACAGGATGGTTGGAAATATCCTTGCTAAATGAAGATGGCACACCAGACAATGCGCATAGCGGAACTATTGGCAAAAAATACGGCAAGCTTCCAGACAAAGGACAAGGCTCTACTGCTAAGACCTACTATTGGTGGAATCAGCAGTGGGACATAAACAAGATGAAAGGTGATGATGGCAATTCGATTACTGATGACGGTTGGATAGACGGTAATGGTGATGAAAGAGGCAATGCCTATCAGCTTACCGATGATGTTCCAGCTGCCACTAAATTGGTATTGAAAATCAATTATGCTTCATCTATGCAGAGCCATAAACAAGGTGCAACAGAGCTTTACAACTTGCTTCATACAGCTATTGTTGGTCAAAACTCCATGCAAAAGGCTAATCCGAAAGCAAGAGTTGCCGTATTGGAGCGTCCTGTACTTTACTTCATCCAGACTCCAGATGATTCAGAGCCTGTATTCCACGGCTTAGGAACATTTGGGCCTGGCAAGATGGACAAGAAGACATGGGGATATTCGTCCGATAAGTTCCCAGACTTCGCTATGATGGAAGGCTCAGATAACAATAAGCCTTTAACTGATATGCGTGTCCCTTGGGACGATAAGGTAACATATAATGCTGATGAAGAGTATTTTGAATATGCTGGCGATGGTAATATAGACTTTGATGCTGGTCTTACATACAAAGAATCAGATGATGAAGGTCATGTAAAAGGACAGCCATTAGATACAATTACAGACTACTATAAGACTGCATGGAACTGGCTGTTTATGCACAATCCACGCATTAAGCCATATACAGATGGTAACTTCTCAACTTTCCAGGATGACACTACGGTTGACACCTCTTATCAATACTGGATGACACAAGCTGGAGGTGGCGCATCGTTGTATGACGTGGTACGTTATGACTTTGTTGATAAGAAATGGGTTCCAGCAGGTCTGCCAGACTCATCTAATCCAAGCGGATATGCGACAAAAAACTTAAAGACATTGTACAATAGTGCCATTAGTAATATAGCTACTGGCGCATGGTCAGAACTTAACACTGCATTTATCTCTGCTATAGTGGCAGAAGCAAGAGAAGAAATCGGTGATTATTTCAACAAGAAATCATTGCAGTTCCATTACTGCTTTGTAAATTTCTTGATAGCTGGAACGGACAATTGTTCTAAGAATACATATTATGCTCTTGACCCGATTACACACTTGATAGAGCTGCATCAAGACGATTTGGACACCATCTTCAAGACGGATAACTCTGGCTATCAGATTAAGCCGTATTATATAGACCGCTTGCATCCGTATTCAGATGAGGGCGAATTGCTCTACACAGAAGGCGGTGGTAACGTGCTATTCAATCTGATTGAGTTGATGTGGGAAGGCGGTAATAACGAATTGGCTAATATGATGAATACCATTTTGAATGAAATGGCAGGATTGATTACCGCAGAAGACCAGAAGAAGGGCATTGAAAAGTCACCTTGGGGTTGTATACAAAAGTACTTCTTCTCTATTCAAGAGTACTTCCCTGCCGTAGCCTTTAATGAGACAGCTCGTATTCGTTATGAGTACCCGACTATGCTGGAATATGTCAGTGACCGTAATGTGAAACCTATCTCCCAGTCATTAGGAGACCAGTTGCAAGCTGAAAAGCAATACATGAAACGTAGACTTGTATATGCTTCTTCGTATGCCGCTTATGGTGAGTTTGCCTTGAATGGCGGCAATGGCTTTGGATTCAATACTTACCCAAGAATAGATGGAAGCGCACCAACGGCAATACTGGATGTAACGCCACACCAGTACCTTTACCCGACAGCACGAGTTGGTCAGACTTTGCGCAACCCTCATGTTAGAGTAAAACCGTTTGAGACCTATCATTTTGTTATTGATAATAGTGGCAACTTGGGAGATACAGTATGCGGATTGAAAGGCGGTAACTATTATCGTTCGTTTGGTAATATTGGTGACTTATCTGTGAAGCCAACTAATGACTTCTCATTACAAGGCGAGCGACTGGTGGAGATTATCGCCAATCCAATAGGGAATCCAGAGTTCCGTCCTACCAGATTGAATGTCACTACAGCTTTGGTGAAGAACATTTCGTTGAAAGGTGAGAAATTGTTAGGTGGTCAGCTTGACTTATCGGTTTGTACCAGATTATCGACAGTTGATATTCGAGACACCAAGATAACAAGTGTTAAATTCCCTGCTTCAGAGTTATTGACATCCGTACAGCTTGGAGGTTATCTTACAGCATTGGAAATCAATAATTTACCGAAATTGTCTAAATTGACATTGAACGCATACGATTATTTGACCTCGTTTATTATTGGTGAGAATGTTGGTCAACTGGATTTGTATCAGACGATTGCAGAGTTGTATGATGCAAAACACAATGAGACAGACCCATCCAGAATGTTGCAAGCACTTACAGTAAAAGATGTGAACTGGAAGAACGCTACGATAGACCTGTTGAAGTGGCTGCTCACTATTGATAACTTGAAAATAACTGGAAGTATCACGCTTGCAGCCAGTGAATATATGACGTTTGAATTGAAGAAACAACTTATGGAACGCTTTGGCGATATAGACTCACAAAGCAATTCGTTGTTTATTTCATACGTCCAGCGTACAATCAGTAGTATACAGATTGCTGGCGACAATACGTTCAGAGAAGCTGGTTCTCGCCAGTTTACGCTGATTCCAAATAGTCCAAATGCTAACAATTTCAAGTCAATCAAATGGTCACTCACAACATCTGCATACGCTTCTGTGAATGAGAAAACAGGAGTTGTTACTTGCAATAAGATTTCAACTACGGCTTTGACGGTTACGCTGAAATGTGTTGTTGAGACTACGGACAGAACAATGGAAACAACTTTCCCATTGTATTTGTATGACCGTCAAGCAGAATTGGGTGATTATGTATATTCAGATGGCACATATAGCGATATGTTGAATCCTTTGAAGACAGTTATCGGAATATGTTTTTATATTGGTGCTGAGAATAACAGTGACGGCACTCCAGACCGAAGAATGGTAGCACTGAAAGACATGGAATGTCTGAATGGCGCAACATCATGTCCTTGGGGATTGTTCGGATATACTGGCAATACAGATCCTGATTATATGAACAATTATGTGATTTCTGGTATTCAAATTGAAGGCATGAATGACGCATATAATGTTGCTGACATCACTGATTTTGGAAGTTCTGGTTTGGAGCCACGTTCCGACAACAATTCTGTATGGTATATTGGGGATAATAACTATCGTGATGAAGACAGTGGTGATAAGTACGGATTCAAAACAGGATTTGCCGCCAATACAGGAGCTGGAGACTTGCAATTAGTCAAGCCAACAGAAGAGCAGAAGAGCATGATTGGAGCTGGATATGTTGGAGATAAAAAGATTCCAAGTGGTCAGCAGCACACATTGGCAATCATCCAGCATCGTAATCAGATATTGGATTCTATATCTTACCCTATTCCATCCGCACAGTATGTGAATAGCCAAATCACTCAAACAGAGATTGAAAATGTCCGTGAGTGTATAGAAAAGATAATTGCCAATATGAGTGCAGCAAAATATCAGCAGTACTATTACCCAGCGGCTTCATACTGCTACGCATACGAGCCGAAAGGCTTGTTGGAAGGCGAAGAATTGGCTGATAGATTTAAGGCACATAATTGGTATTTACCTTCTTCTGGTGAGCTTGCTCGTTTGTATTGGTATTATCAAAGAGGCAAGGACGATGATAAGAACATCTTTAAGGCAGCGTTGGCTTCTGGCAAGATGACTAATTTTACGTCCTCTGTTCGCTGGAGTAGTTCCGAGTACGGCAGTTGGTACGCATGGTACGTCGACTTCGGTAATGGTAGCTTCTACTACGGCGGCAACAAGTACAACAGCTGCGTTGTGAGGGCAGTCTCCGCATTTTAGAGAAATTTAGACCCGAATCTTACATTCGGGTCTAAATTTCTTACTTGTTTGTAAACCTTAATAAACTAAGACTCTATTCGTAAGTAAACATATATAATTTAAGTCTGATATAGACGTGTATTAAAATACTGGAAATATGAAAGCAGCGCAATCATCTATATATCGCTCCATTGAAAATGTTATGATATGGTTTATACCTGTATCAGCACGAGTTCCGAAAATAATTGCACTTCGTTGTTTGGCAGAAGAGTGTACCACTAATATGAGTGATGCACTTACTTCTGTTGCGTTGGGATTGCAATCAGAGAACTGGAATGATGTTAGAGATTGCATTGATATGGTGTTGCTACACATGACCAAAGTGAAAACAGCGGTGAAGATACTCAAAGAGTATTCTGATAGAAGTGCTACAATACATATCCTCAACGATCGCCAATTATCTGTATTCGCATTGTCTATGAATAAGATAATGACTGAATTAGGTAAATGGAGGAAGAAAGTAGAAACACGCATTGGCCCTGTTGACATTCACGAATGAAAACAAGTGGTATATATTTATTAAATGGGCGCACCACTGGGGTGAATACCTTAGTTAAGAACAAGATAGTGTGCGCAGCACAGTCCTCTAATCGCTGGAGTAGTTCCGAGAACAACAGTTGGAACGCATGGAACGTCAACTTCGGTAATGGTAACTTCAACAACAACAACAAGTACAACAGCTACGTTGTGAGGGCAGTCTCCGCAACTGATAAAGATATACAAAGTTGGTTAATTGCTTTTTACGATTGTTGCAAACGCAAGAAAACCAGTACTCAATGCACTCTATATCGACTTATTTTTGAAGAAGATTTACCCCTGCTCGCAACTGAAGTAAAAGAACGTGCTTACCACCCTACGGTAAGCATTTGTTTTTGTGTAACCAGACCTAAATTGCGAGAAGTGTTTGCTGCAAATTTCAGAGACCGTATTGTGCAGCATTGGATTTGTTTGAGATTGGAACCACTATTTGAAGAGCGATTCCAGTCTCAAAACAACGTGTCGTATAATTGCCGAAAGAATTTTGGAACACATAAAGCAGTGCAGCGACTCGCCACCCAGATGTATAATGTGAGTGGCGGTTACAAATACACTGCATACGTTGGTCGTTTTGATATATGTTCTTTCTTTATGAGTATTGATTGCAAGATATTGGAAGAAATGCTCATTCCATTTATAAAAGAGAATTATAAAGGCGATGATATTGACACATTGATATATCTTGTACAGGTTATTGTGCGCCATGAACCACAGAAAAACTGTATAAAGAAAGGTCAGACAGAGTTGTTTGAACGTCTCGAACACAACAAAAGCTTATTCTATGCAGAGTATTTGATTGGTATGCCTATAGGAAATCTTACCAGTCAATTATTTGCCAATTTCTATATGTCATTCTTTGATGAGTATATGTTGAGGCTATGCAAGCAATACAAATGCAAGTATGTTAGATTTGTAGATGATTTCTGCATTACAGGACGCAAGAAAGCCAACATATTAAAGATGTATAGAATGGCAGACTTATATTTGAAGAATAAGTTGCATCTAACATTACATCACGATAAGTTCTATTTACAAGAAGTAAAACATGGCGTAAAATTCGTTGGAAGCGTAATTAAATATGACAGAATATATCTTAGCAATCGCACAGTTGGCAGTCTGGTTAATCGTGTTAATGAAGCTGAGAAAATATGCAAGGCAGCAGTTATGGCAACTCCAGATGAAGAACTGGAGGCTTATTATAATTTGGATAAAGTGGTATGCGCATTGAATAGCTATTTCGGTTTCTTGATACATTGTAACAGCTATGCAATAAGACGTAAATTATTCAAGAATTGCACATACTTTTGGAAATGCTGCTATGTAGAAGGCAAGTTTGCCAAAGTATGTATTAAGAATCAATATAAACTAACTCGTAAATTACTTTCAGAAGAATGAACATGAACTATCAGTATTCAGATGTCGAGCCTCAGTTTATTGTATGTAACAGAAATCTTGGGCGCAATGAATACACCATCAATTTTGATGTAGCAGAATTGAACAAAAAGGAACGGTCAGAAGGCAAGAAGTACAGCTATTTGGCTGTTACACTTCCAGCTGGCAATTACAGCCGAGATATTGTGATTTCTAAAATCATTGAGTCAAGATATTCTTCGGATGAAATGACAGCTGTGATTAATAACTACCTTCTTGATGATGGTGACGAGGAATCGTTGTCAGAGTTTAAGGAAATGCAAGCCTGGAGGAAACATGCCAAGGAAATTGCGGATAAATTCATATCCTCAATTTGACCTCCAGCACCTTCTAATTTATAGGAAAGTCAATGCCCTTTGATGGAATTGGCTTTCCTATTCTTTTATAAAATAGAAATCAAGATGGCAACAATAGCAAAAGGTTCAATAACTCTGGTAAATGTGAATGATGCGTATTCCGTGTTGTTCACTCCAGATTCATGCGCTATCAAAGCAGATTTTGACGGAACCAACCCAGACTTGACAAATGCCTATACGGATATTACTGTGGTTCGTGGAGAGGAAAAACATACGTTCAAGTTGACATTGGCTTCGTTCTCAAATACTGCTATTACATATCAACAAACAGCGATAGACGCTTATATAAAACGCATACGACTTACCAGCATACCTTCAGATGTGTTAAGTGGAGCTTTAACATTCACCATAACTACAGACGATGAGTTTGTGGCTGATGTGACGTTCACCTATTCTGTTATACGAGAAACTTCAATGTTGGACTGGATTCTGGATTGGGAGAACAACAAGACCGTAATAGGAGATAGTTATTTAATTTCGCCCAAAATATTTGTTGGCAAAAAGGTAGAAAATGCAGAAGGATTAAAGACCCTTACTGGTGTTTATATCGGGCCAGATGATACAAATACGGCTGGTATTTACGGTTACAAAGAGGGCAAAGATGTATTTCATATAAACGCCAAAGGAGCAATGCTTGGCGGTTGGAACGTGCTAAGTGATTGTATTACAACATCAAATGAAAATGGAACAATTAGCCTTGGTGCTAATGGCAACATCTTTTACAGAACAAACAAGAATGAGCTGGTATGGTCATTGTTCCAAGATGGCAGTGCAACCTTTGCAAAAGGTAATGTTATGTTGAATAGTGATGGCAGTGCTGTATTCACAGGAAGCATCAAAGCCTCCAGTGGCAATGTAGGAGGTTGGACTATTGATGAGAATGTGCTGTACAATACTAATATTGCTTTGAATAGTTCCAAGCATATCATTGGTGTTGGAGGGTCTAACACCTTTAATGTCAATAATATTAAAGGTTCAATTCAGCAGCATGGTGGTGTCTATATGTTCTATGACAATGCCAATTCGTATGGCTTGCAAGGTTATTTGCCCAGCAAAAACGTAGGTGATAATCTTTATATGATACAAAGCTGTTTTTCGCTTGGATCAATTAATCAAATTGCCAGTTGGAACTTTGATGCAGATTCTCTGTATATGGGCGCAAAGGTTAATATGCAGAAGAAATACACAGCGTCATCTGGAGATATAACAATCGGTTCGCAAGGCATGAGAGGCAACAGTTGGTATATAGATACAGACGGTTCGGTGTCGTTCCTTAAAGGAGAGGTGCAATTTACTGAATCATCTGGTTCTATGGTAGGTTGGAATCTCAATGCCAAAAGACTATCAAATCCCAATGTAGCTATTGTTTCCGATGCAGCAAATGCTGGCATCTTCATGTCGGTAGCTGATGGCACAGACTTCAATAGCTTGGCATCATCCAGTTTGACTGATTATATATATGCTCATGGTGGTATCTATATGAAAACCAAAACAGATGGAGTTTCGTTTGCCGCATACGACCAGAACGGATATAAGATATTCAAGTTAAGAAGTAATGGAGTAAGTTCCATTGCGAACTGGAATATTGAGAATAACGCTTTGTTTGTAGGATCTAAGAAAGTAGATGCTGGTTCATTTACAGATGCTGCTGGAAGCATGACGTTTAGCGGTACAGGTATTCGTGGTAATAAATGGAGACTGGAGGCAGATGGCTCTGGCGCAATTGCTGGTGGTAACATTTTGTGGGACAAGAATGGAGAAGTGCAATTTTCAAATAGCGTAAGCTTGAATTGGACTAACGGAATAGATAAAGCAAATTCAGCAGCCAGCGTTGCTCAAAAGATAGCTTTTGGTCAGATGATATTCCGTGACCCAGAGTTTACGCTTGGTAAATGGAATGACACACATTTTTATCCGTGGAATTTTGACTCTAATGTAAAAATTGCCGTTTCAACAGATAATTTACTCAATGTTATTAAGCAATATGGACTGTATGCGTATGGCAATGGTGTATTGGTAAGAACTGTCAATATAATAAGCAGCGATGGTGGCATTTCCAGCTCTTATTCGCCTGGTATTACATTAGAAAGCGGAAAGAAAGCGCAGATTATGCCTGCAAAGGATAGCGTTACGAACACCGACACCATCCAGATAATCTTTGAGTGCAATGGTAATTTATTGGGCATCGTTACAGATATGTCTGTAAATAATGGAATTACAAATTACACAACCATAAAGGATTTGTATGACGGTTCAAGCGTTTCTAATGGGAATATTCCAGCCAAGAGGCAGATAATAAGCGATACAACAGCACCTAACAGTACTCAAAAGGTTATGAAGATTTCTTGTAATCGTTGGCAGTCATATAACGATTGGAGAGTTTGTGGTTTCTATTTTGCGAATAAGTCACGAGCTAACGGTGAGTTTATCGTTAAGATTGTTGCAAAAATCCCAGAAGGGTGGATGATAGAAAATGCCCATAATCAATATGGAGACAATGGCAAGACAACATGGATAACTTCTACGCTTGGAACAGGAAGCTATGAAGAATATATTTGTGTTGTGAAATGCGGCAGCACAGGAACATTCTCTACAATCAATCATTTTGCGCTAAAGCATAACGATACTGATCAGCAGAAGATTAACACAGGGGGTAATAGTGAGAGTGATTTATCCATTTGGATTGACGATGCCACTCAGCAACAGACCGTACAAATTAAAGAAGTGACTTGGAATGTCGCATACGCCACTGTGTATGATGCCACATCTTCAGACAAGGTTACGACCACAATAGACAGTCATGGTATTTATACTGGTACGCTCAGAGCAGACCAGATTATAGCTGGTACGATTAAGTCAAGTCTGATAAATGCAGATGAACTATTATCCAATGGTAATGCTTGGGCGTTGAAACAGGACGGTTCGGGATATTTGGCAAAAGGCAATATCAGCTGGAAGGCTGATGGTAATGCTGTATTCAATGGAAAAATACAAGCGACCAGTGGAGAAATTGGTGGTATAGAAATTTATAGCACTCATATAGGTGTAACCGCTACCGCAACAGAAGAGGGCGATGATGCTTGGGCGGCACTTTCAATATATAAAGACTTTTTTAAGGTTGGCGGCAAAAAAGGCTACGTTATGTTTGGTAATGATGTCATTCCAGTCAGTTGTGGTGGAGCTTTTACAGCAGTTGGAAGAATTGTTAATCAAGCACTAAATATTCATGGAGATTATGGATTTGACCAAGCAAATTATGGACTGTTTATTGATGTGTCTGGAGGTACAAAAAATTATGGAATATCTTCCAATGCGGCATTAATGGCTCCAGCGTTTGTGAACACAAGAGCAAAAATATTGACTTTTGATCCAAATGCCTCCACATACTCCATTGACTTTTCGCAAGCTAATGTGATTTTGATGTATTTCCAAAAAAAGAAAACATCTGGCTTGGAAGTGGAATTACCAAATGAGTCTTCTGTAGCCTATAAGTTCGGTTTAAGTAAACTACCAGATGATTTTGCTACGATTGTGATATTCCGAGTCCGTGAGGGGTCATTGCCAATAACTCTTAAAGGAATTTACAATCATAATGAAGGATTGACAAATTATAAAATGGAGCAAGGTGATAGCGTGCAAGTATTAATTAGTAAGGTAGATGGCTTCCGTTATCAGATATTAAATCATTCATATTAATGCGCAAAGATATAGAAATACATATTGGAACAGGCGACATAGCATTGCCATCCAAGAACAATTATCAGTTGAGAGATTTCCAGTGGGTACAGAACCCCACTGGACTGTCTCGTTATATATATGGTGAGATTATCGTTCCAAGTAATCTGTCGGCAAATACACTTTATAATAAGGGCGTGTATGCAGCAATACCATACACCCCTATTTATAAGGAATTTATGGTACGCATAAAACGGCTATATGAAAATGGGCTGTATGAATATCTCCAGAATCCAGCTGACGGTACAGAATGGTTTGTTGTTAAATGCAATCTATATGGAACGAAGGGGAATAAGAATGTCTATGCTTCACAGCTGAAGTTGATTGCAAACAATGACTATTATTTCCAGTTTGACAAAGGAATATTGAATGTGTATGGTGCAATGGAATCAGATTTGAATGTCGTGAAAGCAGACAGACAAAACTCCAATATGTTATTGGCTTGTGTACCAACCAACAACTACCGTTATCCTATATCTGGCGTCGGTTTAATACGTTGGATGAATGGCAATATGGATTACACAGCATTGGCAGACACAATTAAATCAGAATTTACTGATGATGGTGTTGTTGTCAATTCTGCATCTTTTGATTATGACACCCACCAGTTAAGTTTGGATGCAACACCAGCAGAAGAATAATGGCAACATATAAAGTAACAACAAATCAGAACCTATTTGATGTAGCATTATTGCTATATGGCTCTATTGAAGGTCTTTTCGACCTCTTAATAAGCAATGACTGGTTGGATATGGAAACAGATTTGACACCTGGCATGGAGTTGACATACCATGATTATTTTGTAGTCAACGATGGCATGAAGAGCGCAATCAATGAAAAGAATCTTATTCCAGCTAATCGTGAACGTCATGTATATTTGAAGCATCCGACAGAAGAATTGGTTTTTCTGTGTGATATTGATGCTAATGAGTATAGTACAACATTTTGCGTAAGCGGTTCTGGCAAGATGCTGATAGATTGGGGTGATAATTCAGACATTGAGACAGTGCAGCTTGCCGTGGAACAGCAAATTGTAGAACATTACTTTGACAATGTGGCAGAGAATCGCAGAATTAAGGTATATGGTGATTTCCAAATTATCAAACTTGACACAACCAAGTTAGGTGGTGCATTAATGTTAATGCGACCGATGGTAGTAGATGAATATACGTCACATTCAAACAGCTATCCATTACAAGGACTATTCTTGTTTGACGGCACAGTGTCAGTAGATTTAAGCGGTTGTCATATAGATAACCTATTGCCAATAGGAGATATGAGCTTGCAGATACTTGACTTGCGCCATGTAGCATTTGCTGACATTGCAGTGTTGGATGATTACCTCCAGTATATTGTAAACAATTATGGAAGTAGACGAAACTGTACGGTTTATCTGACTTCTGAACCGACAGAGAAAGGTATGAAGGCAATAGAAGCCATTCTTGGTGAAGACGCTTGGAATGAAGCAGGAAATTGGGTGTTTAACATTAAAGACAAGATATATACAAGAGAATAATGGCAAGAACATTATCAGAAATATACGCATTGGCAAAGGATTGTAGAAATGAACATTTGGAACTTACTGAGTTTCAAAATTCCTCGAAGATGTCAATATTAGATGCTATAACATGGACTACATCTGCCTGTATATGGACATTTGAGAACATCATGGATGTATTCAAAGTAGATATTGCCAAGGACATTCAAAATCGCATCAATGGCACTCCAGCTTATTATGCAAATGCGTTATTGAAATACCAGTCAGGCGATGATCTGGAGATAAGTGACGATGGAACATCGTTTTCTTATCCAGCTATTGACGAGACAAAGAGAGTTATATCGAAGGTAGCATATTCGGAATCATCGCAAGATGGATTTTACGATAAGCAGCTTCTATTAAAAATTGCCACAGGAACTCCAGGCAACTATTCGCAGATAGCTGAAGATGAAATGGTGAAGATACGAGCTTATCTTAATCAAATCATATTTGCTGGCACATCTGCAAGGGTAGTCAGCAGAAAAGGAGATATACTAATCCCTCGTGTGACTGTGTACCATGACGGTGCTGTAACCAATGATGAAGTATACAACAACATTGCAGAATCATTGAATAACTATATCGGCAATATGGACTTTAACGGTGTTGTCTACGCCCAGAAAATCATAGACGCAATCCAGTCCGCAGAGCATGTGGTAGACGTTTATATAGATAATGGAGCTACAGATTTCCAAGGTATTTTCGTTGCTCAATATGACGATGATAACAATTTGATACCAACCGCACACGGTTCAGATGGCAATGTGACCAGCTATGAAAAGCGTGTAGAGCGTTGTTTTGTCCCTAATAGCGGTTATATCAAAGAAAGCACAAAGTCTGGTGACGAAGCTACATTGCAGAGTTGGAAAGAGTCCATTACGCTCAAAATTGAGGGAGAACAGTAATGAGATACTCGATAAACTTTGATAAGACCATAAATCAGCTTACGCCACACTATATTGGTGGCAGAAAGCTGATTTTGCTGATGCAAGCTTTGGTGTCACCATTGCAAATCTTGAATAATGACTTCTCTGAATATGCGGTCGAAAAAAGAATAGAGGCATCAATGACCTCTCAGATATTGCCATTCACATGGTTTCTGAATAGGAAGTTTAAGAAATACTTTCTTCAGAAGTCTGGACGCATAACGATAACCAACTTGGCAACACTTGGCGTTCCTCTATATAACGAGAGTGCCGACATAGTTCAAGCTGACAATTTATCGCTCTATACAGAGAAAGAAGGAAAAGGGAAGGCTTTTTATTATCAGAATGAGCGAATAGATACCAATACATACAGTTTCATAGTTCACACGCCAGCGATAGACACCTCTTTGATTTCTAAAGAATCATACATATCCATGCTTACATATTGGATAGAGCGTTATAGATTGGCTGGTAAAACATATAAAATAGTATTTGACTGATGATAGAATTTAGCGCACAAACTGGTGGTCGTTACACATACGTTGACGATATAGTAAACTTGCAAGAGTTAGCACTTGCATTTTCCAGTATTTTTGCAGCATGTGACAATTTCATAGTAAGCGGTTGTGAAGTTAATGGAACTTCGATAGGTGCTGGCTATGTATATCTTAATGGAAAGTTGCGATATTTTTCTGGTGCAACAGGAATTTCAAAGTGGCCTCAATATCTCTATGAATCAAATAAAGCAGAGAGCGTGGCGTATGCAAGCGGTTCGGATAAAGTAGGACGCAATATTTATGGATGTTCTATAAGTGCATCTATGCCAACAGTTGCAGACAGTTTAACTGGGAATGTTCCACAATACATCCAGATTCAAAAAGTAGGTGGAAGAACACTTAACGATGCTTTCTTTGGAAAGTACGCCTTGTTGTTGAACTCTTCTGTAGGTTCGCAAACGATTGGTGACGCTGTAACATTTGGCAATACCGTAAAAGTACAAGGAGCATTGAGCATGAATGATGGTGCTTCTCTGATTAAAGGCGAAGCAGTATGCCGAATGTTTTACGATGGCAATGTCTTTCATATCCAGTCACGCATAGGCACTGGTACGGTTTATGATTTTGCCTTTGACCCAAATAGAGGATATGTATTCTCTATTGGCGGCACAAGTATCATATCAATCTCCCAGAATGGAATCTCTTTGACGCAGCCGTTGACAGTTGGCAAGAGTGTTATGGGAAGTGTAACGTGTAATGCTGACCATATTTATAATTCTGGTACAGGTTCGGATAATGGTACATTGTATATCAATTATAAAGGATATGGCGATGGTAATGCTTATTATCGCAATACAGTAATTGGCAATGGTAAGGGAAATGCAATTATCTCTATAAATGGCAAAAACTCCATTGTGAATCTATCTGGCACATTAATAGCAGAATCAGCATTGCCAACAGGACTCGTATTAAAGCATAGTACATTGCAGCAAAATAATACAAGTTTGTCAAAAATAATAAACTGGCTTGATGCTTCAGACTCTCAGATGGCGTATGTCGGCTTTGGCTCTACAGCAGACAATGTATTCTATATACATAATCGCATAGCAAATGTCTGTATCAATGGTCTAAGTGCTGTTAATTTGCTTCCAGCCATTATGGAGAATGGCGTATTGCTTTCCAATAAGTATGTGCAGAAAACAGACTTGGCTACGCAGATGCAAGATAAGGCAGATGTAACATCCGTGTATTCTAAGAGTGATGCAGAATCCAAATTCGCAGACAAGACATTGGGGTTGAGTCAATTTATTACAGGAAGCAACACTAAGGAGACATTGCGCAGTCAGATTGGAGCCATTGCCATTGGAGCTTTAGATGATGTACCAAGAACTTCCAAATATCTTGCTGACATGGCGAAGACCGAAGCGGATAAGAAGAAAATCTGTGAAAACATAGGTGCAGCACGTTCTGGAGACTTTCAGCAAACAATTCCAGATACAGGATGGATTAAGATTTCTGGAACAGATTTGTATGCACGTCAAATTGGTGATCATGTTTGCGTACAAGGTAAGGCAGTAACGGTACATACTGGCAGAACGATGTTTACATTACCCAACCAGATTTCTGCTCCACGCTATGATGTGGCTTTCAGAGCATCACTTGATTGTAATTGCGATTGGGGTTGCAAAATAGCTGGAGGCAGCAAGAATTGTACTGTGATTTATTGCAACCATTGCGGTAAGACAATATCTTTATCATTCTCATATATGGTATAACAATGAAAATACATAATTTTATTAAAGACTCATACGGCATGGAACGTAATGAGCAAGAAGCAAGAAAGCAGTATGACAAAGTTACAGAATCAAGAGTTGCTGAATCTACCGATAACGGACTGCAACCGCCAGAACCAGAAAAGAAAGAGCGTAAAAAGCGGAAGACGAAAGAAAAAGAAGTCGAAGCGTAGAGAGTTCTACGAAACACGGCTTGGCTATTTCATCCAGCACGAAGCACCTTTGGAATATGGCATTATTATGGATGTTTCTGGAGGTTGTGAGCCTAATGTTGATATGATAGAAGCACTTGGGTATGCGTCATTAAACCCTTTATTTCGTAAATCGAAATTCAGACGTGCGCTGATAGAATATCGAAAGCGAGGTTGTCATACGCATCATCCAAAACAAGCCACAGCTATAACTGAAATATCGTATATAAAGAAGCGTAGAATGTTAAAAAACATATAAATTGTATCAGAAAAGCCGTCTAAAAGCAATTTTATACGGCTTTTCTTCGTCTTTACAAAGAAAATGCTGTAACTTTGCGCTCCACAAATTGATTTCGTACATCTTCCCAATTCTTATTTTCACTTTAACGAATATCGTATGAAAGATTTCGTTGTATCGGTTAAAAAGCTAACCGATGCCGACCTCATGCGAGAAGCGTGTCAGATGACCTTTATTGGGAAGAGTCATCAATCGCTTCTCAGTATCTACAAAACAGAACACTCTCCAGTACGTTCGCAACTCTTTTGGGTAAAATTCGAGGGCATCCCCTTGTATATTTCTACCCATCTTCTTCGTCATCATGTTGGGTCAGTTCCCTTCCAGTTGACTTGCCGTTCGGACAGGCAAGGCGGTAATCCTGGACTTATTCAGAAAATCGACTATATCAAGCAACAGCTTGAAGAAGTTCCAGAACTGGATGAGGATGGTCGTAACACTGTTGTGTGTGAAGCCATTAACGATTTAACATGGCTTCAAGAAAATTCAGACCGTTATACACCTGTCAATCTTGGATTGCTTGTCAATGCCCAGTCGCTTATTGATATGGCAAAGTTGCGGTTGTGTTTACAGGCTGCAAAGGAAACAAGAATCGTATTCCAAGCACTTAAAGACGAAATCAGAAAGGTAGACCCAGATTTGGCAGACATGATGGTTCGTAAATGCGTCTATCGTGGCGGTTTGTGTGGTGAAGCTCGCTGTTGTGGCTTTAACAAAACAACAGAATTTGCAAATGAAATGCGTAGTTACGCATCCTTGTTCTCTGAAAAGCAAAGAGGACTTTATCTTCCATCAAGCAACTAAACAACCATGAACAAGAATGATTAAAAAAGTTAGAAAACGTGACGGAAGAATCGTTGATTTTGACTTCAACAAGATTATAGAAGCTGTCAAGAAGGCGTTTGAAAGTCAGAATGAGAATTACCATGAGCAATTAGCCAAGACTATTTATGGTAATTTTGAACTTTTTGATGATGAAAAAATTATCTCTATTGAAACAATTCAAGATGAGGTAGAGAACATTTTAATGGATTGTGGCTACAACAAAGTGGCAAAGGCGTATATCCTTTATCGTGAGCAGCGCAAGGAAAGCCGTTTTATCAAAGAGCGTATCGACTACATGGACAGATACAGCATGTCTGGAGATAATGCAGCCACCTCTTCAGAAACTGATTCTAATGCCAACGTGACAATGAAGAACGTCGCTAATTTGGAAGGCGAAGTGTACAAAACCACCAACCGAATCATCCAGCGACAGAGAATGAAAGATGAGTTGAACAAGCTATTCCCAGAAGTTGCGAAGCAATATGAGAAAGACTTGAATCATCATATCATTTATTGTCACGATGAAGCCAGTACACCAGTATTGAAGCAATACTGCATGGCGGTTAGCCTTTATCCACTTATGTCTGAAGGCGTTGGCAATATTGATGGAGTTACACCTTCAGCACCTAATGATTTGCAGTCGTTTAGTGGTCAGATTACTAATCTGATTTTCTTGCTCTCTTCACAGTGCAAAGGTGCGGTAGCTATTAGCGAATATTTCATTGCGCTCAACTACTATGTAGTTAAAGAGTTCGGTGAGAAGTGGTATGATTATCTGTATTCTCCGACAACCACAGAGTTTTGTGGAATCCATCGAACTGTAAAAGACAACATTCTCAAAGCCTTTAAGCAATTTGTATGGGGTATCAATCAGCCAGCAGGAAACCGCAGCTATCAATCACCATTTACGAACATTTCATACTACGATAAGACCTACTTTGATTCATTGTTTGGTGAGTTCTACTATCCAGATGGCAGCAAGCCAGAGTGGAAGGCAATAGACACCCTCCAGAGATTGTTTATGAAGTGGTTTAATCGTATTCGTCTGAAGCAAGTGTTGACTTTCCCAGTTGAGACATTTGCGATGGTGCATGATGGTAACGATATTGTAGACAAAGAGTATAAGGACTTGTGTGCAGAAATGTATGCGGAAGGTCACTCTTTCTTTACTTACATTTCAGAAAGCGCAGACTCATTGGCGAGCTGCTGCCGATTGCGCAATGAGTTGGCAGAAAATACCTTCAATCCGACATCTGGCTTAACAGGCGTGATGACTGGTAGTTGCAATGTCATTACTCTGAATATCAATCGTATCATCCAGGACTGTGTAAAAAGTTATGGTTTGCATGGCGGCTGGAAAGAAAATACATCGTTTATTCGAGACCGTTTGGTAGATATTCTCCAGCGTGTATACAAGTACCACATTGCATTTAAGACGATGCTCTACGATATGGAAGACAAGAAAATGTTCGCTGCTTCCAATGGTGGCTACATCTACGTTAATAAGCTCTATTCTACTATTGGCATCAATGGCTTGAATGAAGCTGCCAGATTCTTAGGGCTGGAGGTCTCGAATAATCCAGAGTACATTGCGTTTTTGCAGCTAATCCTTGGCACGATTAAGGAAGAGAACAAAAAACACTCAATCCATGATAAGAAGCGACCTTTCTTGTTTAATAGTGAGGTTGTGCCAGCGGAAGGTCTTGGTGGTAAGAATTATGAATGGGATAAGGCAGATGGATATTGGGTTCCAGATGATGAAAACTTGTATAATTCATATTTCTACGAGGCGCACGATGACACTTCTGTGCTTGACAAGTTTGTACTGCATGGTAATCAGACCTACCAGTATACGGATGGTGGCTCTGCTGCCCATATCAATCTGGAAGAGCATTTGAGTAAGCAGCAGTATTTGAAGCTGATTGATTTTGCTATCAGCAATGGAACAAGCTATTTCACGTTCAATATTCCAAACTCTAAATGTGAGAGCTGTGGTAAAATTGTGAAGCAGCCGATAAGCCAATGTCCTTGCTGTGGTGGCACAGACATTACACAGTACACAAGAATTATTGGCTATTTGCGACCTATTAAGAATTTTGGAATTGAACGTCAAATTGAGGCTGGAAAGCGTGTATATAGTAAAGGAATTTAAGTATGCTAAAATATGTTGATACGAAGGTGGTTTTTCGTGAACTGCCAGACGAAATCACATTAGCTATTAATCTGAGTGGTTGCCCTTGTCATTGCGAGGGTTGCCACTCTCCTTATTTAGCTGGTGATGTAGGCACAGAGTTGGACTATGCTGCTTTAGAGAAATTGATAAAAAGCAATAAGGGAATAACCGCAATATGCTTTATGGGAGGCGATGGCGATCCTAAAGCCGTATATGATTTGGCTTGCATGGTAAGAGATAGCTTTCCAGATATAAGAATTGGATGGTATTCTGGAAGACCAAAATTGCCAGGTTGGTTTTATCCGTTGCACAAGGGGAATGTCGTATTTGATTATGTAAAACTTGGGCCATACATTCCGAAGTATGGCGGTCTTGATAAGGCTACTACAAATCAAAGGTTATACAGAATAACGCTTAATGATATGGGCGGCTACGATGTTAAAGATGTAACCAATTTGCTTCGTAAAACTCAGTGTATAATGTAATACAAAGTTAAAAGCACAGTTTCACTTACTATTCAAACGAAATATTTGAAATACTATAACCGCTGATTATCAGTTGGTTAGAAATGTGTTAGATTTTTGACGAGTAAAAAGTTTGCAAATCATTTGCATATTTCAGTTTTTCACTGTACCTTTGCAAACAGAAAATAAAACAAAGCATCATGCGATGATTAAGAAGAAGGGCATTATCAATGTCTACGAAGGTAGTGCCGACATCAATGAACTTCAAGGTGCTGTAGACAGTTTGCCAGATGGGGAATTTGGTTTCCTCATATATGACAACTCAAAGAACCGTTCATTACCTCAATTGAAATACCTCTTCGGTGTTGTATTAAAGACAATATCAGAGAAATTGGATTCGCATCCAACACCAGGGGCATTATACAGATATTTTGAAGAGGTCTATGCGCCTATTCATAAATCTAATATTCAAGGCGAAGAATTTGAATACTTCGACTTAAAGAACGAAAAATCAATTGAGTTGGATAGTGTTATAGAAATGATTATCCAACATGCCGCAGACCAGTGGGGAATAACTATTCCTACAAGAGAGGAGATACGAGAAGCACAAGCTCGTGAACCTTATGCAGAAGCATACGCTGAGACGTGGAAGTTTCTATCTCAAAACTAATTCATATCCAACTCAATTATGAGTGAATTAACGAATCAGATGTCAGCCCTTGACATCTTTGCATCTACCCAGGAATCTTTTGATGATGCAAAAAAGAAGAGCGCAGCAGAGAGTGGAAACCGTGTAAAGTATTTCCGTATTTCGGGTGATGGAACTGTATCAGTTCGTATTTTGCCCCTTGCGCCTGTTATTGACGCAGAAGGAAATATTCTCCCGATGGATCGTAAGGGTTACGAATACCCTGTAAAGGAGCTTGTATTGAAGATTAAGGGCGATAATAACAAGCAGTCGTTTGTTAATGTTTGCAACGCAAAGTATGCTTTCCCCCAGCTTCAGTCAGACCTTATTGACAAGTATGTAGAGCTTGCACTCTCTTTGTATTCAGACGATGAGAAACTCTGCAAGAAAGTCAAGGAGACCAGCTTCAACGGTGGTTTGAAGTGGGATTCAAAACGCTGCATGTATATCCTTGATTTGGATAAGCGCAACGATGGCATCCAGGTGTTCCAGCTTTCTTATTCACAGTATAAGGAACTGGAAGAGCGTAAGCTTCAGACATGGGCAAAGCTCAATAAGAAGGGAAATGTCCCCTGTCCTATCTCATCAATCACAGACGCTTTCCCTGTTGAGATTACTCGTAAGACAGAAAACAAGAAGACCAACTATTCTTTCAATATTGACACGCTTTCTCCAAAGGACGAGTTGACAGAAGACGAGTTGCAGAATCTTCTCAACACACCTCGTCTCCCAGAAGTACTTTATCGCTACACTCGCTATCATCTGGAGGCAACTATCGCTTACCTCAACCAGTTTGACGAGACAACTGGCATGGAGGTAATGAAAGAACCAGAAATCAAGGATTGTATTGACCAGATTAAGCTCTGCCTCCCAGCTGATGACCAGTCTCATTTCAATATGAACGGCAAGAACGGTGGTGATTCAGACACTAATGATGCCACCACGCTCGATAGTCTTTGGGACTTGTATGACAAGTTGTGTGATGAAGGACTGGATGACAAGAGCGAGGAAGGTCAGAATCTTCGTACAGCCATCAAGGAGTTCATTGAGGATAACGACCTTGATGTCAGCATTACTCGTAAGAAGACCAACGAAATGTTGCTCAACGAAATACAGGACATTCTTGATGACGAGAATGGTGAAGAGGAAACTCCAGACACAAAGAAGTCAACAAAGAAGGATGAGCCTGTAGACGAGCCAGCTGATGACGAAGAAGAAGAGGATGACACTCCAGCAGCAGACGCACCTTCTTCAGACGAAGCCGAAGAGGAAGAAGAGACTCCAGCACCAGCACGAGCAAGTCGTAGACGTGAGCGTAACGATGATACCAACGAGCCAGCAGCAGAGGCTCCTGCTCGTCCAGAGAGACGTGCAGCTCGTCCGCACAGACGTAGATAAACTTTATTCAACAACCAAGGGCGGTGTTGTGGTTTCGCCATGATACCGCCCTTTTAACTTTAGAACTATGTCTGAAAAAAGAATACCTTGCGCTCTGCTGATAAATGACATCCACGTCAGTAAAGACAATATCCCAGAGTTTCAGAGAAATTGGGATGAAGCGTTGGAAATATGTAAAAAACAAGACATTCCAGAAATCATTATAGGTGGTGACTTGTTGCAATCTCGTTCATCATACCAGACTCTTGATGTATTGCTGGCTGTTCGCCAGGCAATCATAAAAGCTACTAACGCAGGATTGGAGCTGACTATTGCAGAGGGCAACCATGACCTTGTTGACCAAGAAGCGATATTGGGTTATTGCCATGTGTTTTCTGAATATCCGCATGTTTATGTTGTAGACGATTATGTATCTATAGATTGTTCTGATGATGTCACACTATATGTTATGAGTTACGCTCCAGAAAGCGGCTCGTTCATTAACAGATTACAGGACATCATTGATAATGATTTTGACCGAAACAAGCATAACATTCTCTATATCCACGAAGGAATAAAGGGAGGTCTTGCTATGCCAAGTGATGACGAATTGCCGACAAAGATATTCAATGACTTTGATGCAGTATTGGTTGGGCATTATCACAATCGCTGTAAGATTAAAGGTACAAACATCGAGTATGTTGGTGCTTCTCGTCAACATAATTTTGGTGAAGATGAAGAAAAGGGCTACACCATATTATATGATGATGGTTCCTATGAGTTCATTAAGAACGAGTCTAACACCAGATATAAAGTGATAGATTTGGCATTACAAGACGTTGACAATCATTTGATTGAAGAATTGAATGATATTAAATCTAATGGCAAATACAAAGTCAAGGCTCGCATTAATTGTTCCGCTACAGATGTGCAAAATATTGACAAGCAAAAGCTAATGGAAGCTGGTGCTGCCAAAGTAGAAATTGTTACAGAAAAGACTGTAGCAAAATCTATAGAAGCGCACAGTCTTGATAGAAAATTTGACAAGACAGGCATCAAACAAGAGTACGAGAGTTTTTGTTCAGAAAAAGTCATTGATTCCTCTATGGGGTTGCAGTATCTTGATAAAATACATTGATTATGTGGAAGTTAAATAACATATACGCAAAGAACCTATGTGCCTTCAAGGAGCTTGATTACACATTGAAGCAAGAACACACAACACTTGTGTTTGGCAACAATATGGACAACGATTCCCAGGTTTCAAACGGTTCTGGAAAGTCTGCATTAATTGAGGCTATTGCCATCGGTCTTACAGGCGAAACACTTCGTAAGATTAAGATGGACGAGATTATTAATGATGCAGAAAACGAGGCTATAGTTAAGCTTGGACTAAACAATGCTGAATTAGGTAAAAGCCTTGTTATATCTCGTACAATCTCCAGAAAATCGCCACAGGCAATATCTGTTGAGATTGTAGATAAAGACGGAAATGCAGAAAGCATAGCACAAGCATCTGTTGCAGATTATAATAAATATGTGCTGGAGACATTGGGATTAAGTAAGGACGATATATTTTCAAACTTCATCCTGTCAAAGCATAAGTATTCATCTTTCCTCTCCAGTTCTGACCGTGACAAGAAAGACTTGATAAATCGTTTCAGTAATGGCATCATGGTTGATGAGTCAATCGAAGCTCTGCAACACGATATGGAGCCTGTAGCTGAAGAGTTGACACAAGCTGAATTGAAAGTTGCTGGAATCAAAGGTGGTATTGATACACTGGAAGAACAGATTCAGAACGCTATCAACAAGTCTTTGGAGAATACTTCAACCAAGGCGCAGCGTATTGAAGAATGGACACAATCAATTGCGAATAAGCGAGCTTACATTCGTGAGCAAAAAGAGCAAATCACGCAGTTGGAGCAAAGCCTTTCTAAATTGGATGCGGTGTACAATCGTATTTCAGATTTAGAAGGCAGTGATAAATCGCTTGATGATTGCTACGAAAATATTGTTGCTTTGTTTGCTCCCACCAATCTAAAGCAAATCAGTGACTATCGGGAAAATATTGCAAAAGCGAATAAGAAACTCGCAACACTCCAGCAGTCATTGAAAGATGGTGAAGCAGAAGTTAAACGGCACGATAAAGATTGCGCCAAGCAAAAGAAAGCACATGATAAGCTTGTAAAAGAGTTTGAGAAGTTTTCCACTTCATACGATGGTGATTTGAAAGAAGTGACCGTCAAAATAGACAACTTGCTTGCTTCGGTAAAGGCTTTGAATAATGCAAATGACGCTTTGAATAAGCAGTATCGTACAATCAGCAATCGTGTAGCAGCTATCAAAAACATTTTAGGTGGTATTATTACTTGTCCGAAATGCAAGCATGAGTTCTTGCTTGATCCAGATGCTGATTTGTCATTGCTTCGTGAGGAACTGAAAAGCAAGGATGAAGAGTTACGAGACATAGATACGGAAATCTCCAGCAACCAAGAAAAGATTGATACTGATACTGCAAATGGCAAGAAATTTCGTGAAAAGCAAAATGACTTGATAGCGAAAAAGTCAGAGTGGTCGGCAAAGGTTACAGAATCGCAGTCGAATGTTGACAGCTTGGTTCGCAAGTCATCTGAACTTTCCTGTGATATTGCCTCTATAAACAGTCAGATTGCTCTGGTCAACAATCTAATTGAGTCAGCTCGCAATGACATGTTCGATGAAGCATACGACATTGTTGATGACGAGACCAACAAGTGTGAGAATAGCAAGAAGCAATGCGAAACAAATATTGCAAATGCCGAAGGCGCAATAGAATCATACGAGGAATCAATCAGAGACATTGAACATGCTGCTGAGAATGACATTGTAGAAACGCTAAAAGACAGTAAAGCCAAGCGTGAAAAAGAACTGGAGCTTGCCATCAAGGATAAAGAACAAATCGAACAGAAACTTGCAGCTTATAGAAAACAGGAAGCTACTTTCATAGAGTTCAAGACACACCTTGCCAACTCTAAGATTGAGGCATTAAGCCAAATGACCAATGAGTTCTTGGAAGCCATCAACAGCGACATAAGAATATCATTCAGTGGTTTTACTGTGTTGAAGTCTGGAAAAGTTCGTGACAAAATCTCTATTTCACTGATTCGTGATGGTGTAGATTGTGGTTCATTTGACAAATTTTCAGAAGGCGAAAAAGCAAGAGTAAATCTCGCAAACATTCTTGCATTACATAAATTGACGAATGTAAATTGCCAAGATGGAAAAGGTTTTGATTTATTAGTATTGGATGAGATACTGGAGGCATGTGATGCCGCTGGGCTTGCCAATATGTTCAATGCCTTAAACAACTTGCAGATTACTTCACTGGTGGTTAGTCATGGCAATGTAGCTGAAAACTATCCATACAAACTTATAATCAACAAGAAGAATGACATTTCATACATTTAATGGTCACTCATGCAGACGATGAAAAGTTAAAAATTGACGAAGTACTCGGAGTTGATATAGCTACCCATACAGGTTTCTATTCAGTTCACGAAAGAGGTACATGGAATTTTACGGAATCAATGAGACGCAACAACAACAAACAGCACGGAGCCTTCCGTCAGACTCTCATTGACTTCATCCAGAAATACAACATTAAACAGGTTGTGGCAGAGGACGTAAGCTGTGGAAGAAGCGGCAAAGAGTTCAAATCATCTGTCAAGCTATCTGAATTTAGAGGCATTTTGCTGGAAGTGTGTGATACACTTGACCTCCCAGAACCAGTATTCCTTAACCCCAGAACCATTAAGGCTTGGGCAACAGGAGACGGAAATGCCGATAAAGCCAAAATGATGCGATTCTGTAAGTTACGCTGGAAGACAGAGCCAGTTGATGATAACGAAGCAGACGCAACGCACATCTTTATGTACTTTGTAAAGAAATTCAAATTGTAAATGAGTATTGCCAGAAGAAGGCGTAGAAAGACACGGAAAGAGCTATCTATGCCAGCGGATATTAACCCACACTTGAAATACCTTGTCTCACTTGTCAAGGAGTTTTGCACCTTTTTGGATAAGAAAGACAAACCTTCAGACGAAGAGGTAAGAGCCAAGTTCAAGGCATACGACTCACGTTGGATTCAGTATTGCATATCTCACCAATTTGAACCTCGTGCATCTTTATTGTTCAATCAAAAAGTGGCACGAATATGGAGAGAAAGGTATGCGAAGCCGAAGAATACGACAGAGAAGTAGACCCAGAAGTAGCTCGCAGACGCAATGAATTATTCCAGCAATATGTGATGCCTTTTCAGAACATGATTTATAAGTTGGTAATGAACTATACTTATGACTTATGGAATGTAGAGGAAAATTATAATGAAGTGCTTATAAATTTCTTCAGAAGAATCGAGACGTATGATACCTCCAGACCAATTAGAACGTGGCTTCATATCGTTACTAAACGAATGGTTGCGGAATTGGAAAGAAGGCGCAAACGACACGATAACAAGAATTATGACAGAAGTATAGAAAGTTATGAAGATTGTGGTGATGACGAAGTTTTGCATCCTCAGATATGCAGTGCAATCAGTGCAAATTTGAATATCAGTTCAAACTGTATGGGGCTTGAAAACTACCGCCAGTTCTACAATGATGATATACTTGAAGTGCTTGATAGCATGAAGCCCATTCATCGTGATGCAATACTTCTCCAAGAAGCTGGTTATCCGCTTCGAGAAATTGCAGATATTGAATATAAAAAGGGGACATTGCCATCGCATAATATTGAGACAATCAAAAGTCGTTTGCTTATCGCACGAAAGATATTGAAGAACAATTTAACAAGGAATGGCGAAAGAATTACAGATACGCAATGTGAAAACAGTCTTCAGTGCAATAGCAGTGAAACTGATGAAGCCGACCTTTAAGTTTTCTGGTGGTGGTGCAACCACCAGAACGCTTAATAGCTTTCTTGACCTTATGGAAAAGGAGTTTGGGTCGGTCACATCTGAAAGGTTGGTTGACTTCTGTATATGTGCCGCCTACGCCTTCAGAAACAGGCCACAATGGACGATAAATCAAGTCTTTGGTAAATCATCCATCAAGCGTCTGAAAGAGCGTACAAAGGGAGGTAAATATTACGAAGACCAATGGCTTTCCAGCGTGTCGTTAAATCGTGTTGACCTTGTAGCAATGATAGCAGATAAAAGCGTACACCCACAGGCTAAATTCATATATATAGCCTCTGAGGAACCAACAAAGAGGCGTATGTTGAATACAGCCGTGGGGTATCTTATCTGCCAGACATCTACTTTAGGATGGAGTCCGTTGTCGGAATCGTGTTCTAAATGTAATTTGGCTGAAGATTGCAAACAAGGACTTCAGAAAAGATTTCCAGAATTGTATCGTATTCGTATAGAACATGGCAACAAGACAGAATAATAATGTATTGACAGAGGAATTTTTGATGGATCTCTTTTTCACCTGTATGAACAATGATTATGTTCTGGCGGTGGTCATGGAACAGATAAAGAAATCTTATCTGCCAGATAGAGATTTTATTTCTCTTTTCAATCAACTTAAAGCATACTACAAGGAGTATAAGAAAGCTCCAACATATAGTATATTAGGACAGTCTATTTCACGTCAAAAAAGCGTTGCTGCATTATTGGATGACATCTATGATAGTGGTAATGAACTTGGCACGGAACAAGCACTGGAACAGCTGGAAAACTACATTAAACAAGTAAGGTTCCAGCAAGCGTACAAAGAAGCTGGTGAGCTTTTCAATAAAGCAGACCATGAACAGGCGAGCTTAAAGTTACAAGAATACGCAGAGTGGGTATCAACCTTTAGTTTGCGAGAATCGGAGTTCGTAGATGTCATTGGTACATTTGGAATCAGATTCAAAGGAAACAGGCAAAAGCATAATGCAGTAGACAAGCAATTACCCATCACCAGATTCTACATAGATGAACTGGACGTGATGAACAATGGGCGTGACTTACGAACCCAGCTCTCTGTTTTCTTAGCAGCAACAGGTGTTGGAAAGTCACATGCGGCAAGATGGATAGGCAAGAACGCTTGTCAAATAGATGGCTTAAATGTGCTGCACTTCCAGCTTGAAGGTAGCCGTGATGAGGTCGTAAACGCTTATTCTGCTTCATTAGTGAAATGCAGTACATTCCGCTATGAGACAGGAACCATTCGTGACGTTGAAGTTGAACGTATGGAAGAAATGCTTAAAAGCGTTGCTGGAAAGCTCTATGTTAAGTCATATCCTAAGTTCAATTCTCATGTCTCAACTGTAGACATAAGGAATGGAATACAAGACTTCAAAAAACGCTATGGAATATCTCCAGATGTGGTTATCATTGACTCCATAGATTTGTTGATAGACGCTTCTGGACGCAAGTATTCAGAGAATGGAGAACGTCACAAGCGTATTGCCGTAGCAAATGACTTGAAGGATTTGGCAGCGGACGAAAATGTCTGGATGGTTGGAACGTATCAGTCTACGATAGAGAATCGTGATTGGCTGAATGATGAGAAAAATGTGCTGACAGAGTTCAATACAGCCGAAGCGAAAGGACTTGCCAGACCATTGACACACCTCATCACGTTGAATCAGTCAGACCGTGAGCGTAAAGAACATACAATGCGTATCAATGTGGCGAAGTCTCGATTCTTTGAAAAAGGCGAGCCATTTAAGATAGCAACAGATTATGAAAATGAGCAGTTCTATGATAGAGAACGTAGCCTAAACATTAGCAAAGTGTCATAAATTATGTATATCAGCAAGCAAGACAAAGATTTTCTCATCAAGGAATTGGAGATAGAGCTTCACGCTAAACTTGATGGCCCACGCAAGAACCTCATTTGCCCAGAGTGTCCTTATTGTGGCAAAAAAGGTGGCAAATTCGGCATCTATGTAGGGCAAGAAACAGAGAAGAAGAAGCTCTTTATGAGTCACTGCTTCTCATGTGGTCATACTACAAAAGATGTCAATCAGCTCTTAGAAGACATTGGCAGACCAGACTTAATGCTGGAAGATACTGCCAGCTTCGCTCCATTACAGATACCGCAGTTCTGCAATCTGGAAGAAGATGAGATTGACGATGAACTTGTTTCTGTTGATATGCCAGAAGGATGGAAACGGTGTTACCGTAACGCCTATCTGAAGAAACGTGGCTATACTTGTGATGATTACGACTACTTTCCTGTTGGTACAACCAGAGGTCTTAATTTCAAATTTGACGATTATGTCGTATTTCCCATCATTGATAATGGTGACATTGTAGGATATGTATCTCGCCATACATGGAGTAAGGATAAGATAGATTCTTACAATAAGAAAGCCAGACGTAACGGCAAATTTGAAATTAGACGATACAACAACAGCCAAGAAAATGACTTTACAAAGTTGCTTTACAACTATGACGCAGTGATAGAAGATGTAACAGATACTGTCATATTGGTTGAAGGAGTATTCGATTGTGTCTCGCTTGTCAGAAAGCTTGATTTGTATGACAATCATCGTATTGCAGTAGTAGCTACGTTCGGAAAGAAAGTTTCAGAAGCGCAAATTTACAAGCTGCAAAGTAAAGGCGTAAGAACTGTAGTGATTGGATATGATGGCGATGCTTTGTCTGCAACAAACACAGCAGCAGCCATGTTAAACGAGTATTTCGATTGCTATATAGCCTTCATAGAAGACCCAGAAGCCGACTTTGACAGTATGGATTTTTGGGACATCTACGATACTTTTAGCGAGAGATTAATGACACCAAGAGAGTTCAAATTAAACTTAGTGCAATTATTATGAATGAATTAATAAAATGGCTGGAGGATAATAAAATAACATATAATCTCATTGACAATGAGGTTATCGAGCTTCCAGATTTCGGCAAAATGTTCTTTGAAGATACGGAAAGTATGAAATCCATATTCCGCACCAACAAGGATGATGAGCTGATATTTAACAGTATGGAAGATCCAGAAGTTTTGATGGCAGAAGGTATTAACTATATTGTATTCAAGTTTGGAGACAACTGGTATTACTACGACTTACGCAAGGACTTCAAGCTGAATATCCTTAAATACGTTGGTAAAAGAACACCATCAAATCATAAGTTTGAGTATGTCAATTTAGGTGTTCACACGCCTTTTGAACTACTGAATGGAAGCTTTATGCCAACATATTGGGTAAGAAAAGCCAAGTATTTGGGACATCCAGGAATCGGTATTTGTGATAAAAATACGATGGCAGCTTGCTACAATCTGCAAAAAGAATGTGAGGCGGCTGGACTGAAATATGTATTTGGATATTCATTAGTGTTCTCTGATGGTGAGCATACAGTTGGTGCAAAAGTTTATGTTCAGTCACAAAAAGGATTGCGGAATCTGTTGCGAATACAGAAAGCCATTATGGTAGACAGCACGGATAAGATTATTCCTTTGGAAGAATTGCTGAATCGTGGTGAAGGCAATGTAATTGTACTTGACAAGTATTCTTCATTCTGGATTACTGAAAACCAAGACATTGTAAAGGATTTGCAAGAGTCTTTTGATTGTGTCTTTTGGCAAGTAGATTTGTCGGAATATAAGGCAGAACGTATTGACATCAAAGTATTAGAAGCAGCCAAACATTATTTTGACAATATATATGGCAAGATGGGCGTATATCCAGTGCTTCTTACAGATGCCTATTATCTGGATGAAGACGATGCCAAGAATAAAATTATCCTCAATAAGGTTGCAGATGGCGCAGCGCATGAGCAAAGTAATCAGCAATACTTCAAAGATGTTGATGAACAATATCAACTTTTTGCTGACACATTTGATGCCGATAAATGGGATATTGACAGTCTATTTCAAGAATGTTGCGACAATTCTATGGATATATTGGAACATGCCAATGCAAGGTTTGAAAATAATAGAAACTTCATGCCTAAATACGACATGACTCCAGAAGAGCAAGCAAAATATGGAACATCACACAACATGTTCATTCAACTCTTAGAGGAAGGGTTGCAACGCCTCGTACCGCCAGAGCAACAAGATAAGTACCGCAAGCAGATGGAATATGAGCGATACATCATTGAGTCAACAAACAATGTGGACTATTTGCTTGTACAGTATGACACATGTAATTGGGCAAGACGAAACAATATCCTTGTCGGTTGTGGACGTGGTTCTGCTGCTGGATGCTTATTGCTATATCTGCTTGGTATAACGCTCATTGACCCGATGAGATACGACCTTATCTTTGAACGCTTCTTGCTACCAGAACGAGCAGGATTATATCCAGCCAAAACAACCATTATCGGTGAGGATTTGGAGTCCAAAGAATATATCGAAGTAGAATTGGATGGTGGCAAGGTAATAAAGATAGACAAGGATGCCCAGCTGATTATCAAGCGTGAAGGTGAAGAGGAGCCTCGTGTAATATACGCAGATGAGCTGGAAACAAATGATGACATTTTGTTCGATAATAAGGATTTAATATTCACAATAAACGAAATTTAGTTATGATGCAATTGACAAATGAAATGGTTGAAGCTGTAGACATCATACAGAATACCAACCAATCGCTTTATATTACAGGAAAAGCTGGTACAGGAAAGACTACATTCTTGCGATATATTGTGAACAACATTAAGAAGAAGTTTATCGTAACAGCATCTACAGGAATTGCAGCTGTAAATGCTGGAGGTGTAACGCTTCACAGTTTGCTCAACATTCCTTTTGGAGTGCTTACGGAATCAGAGAATGTGCATAGTAGCTATAAGCCAGAAAAGGCGATGCTGCTTCGTTCTATTGATGCTATCATCATTGATGAGGTAAGTATGGTACGCCCAGACGTGATTGACTACGTTGATAGAAAGTTACAGATGTACCGTGGCAGCAGTGAGCCTTTCGGAGGCGTACAAATCATTATGTTTGGTGACTTATTCCAGTTGCCGCCAGTGGTAAAAGCTGATGAACAGCATATATTGTCACAGTTCTATCGTGGCATATATTTCTTCCATGCTCATGTATGGCGCAATGCTGGTTTCAAAGTAATCGAGTTGACGCATATCTTCCGTCAGAACGACAAGCGTTTCATCGAAATACTCAATAATATACGAGAATATCGTATAATGCAAGAAGATATAGATGACCTGGCCGCATTAAGAAACAAGAATGAAAGCAAGGATTTCTCCAACTCCAGCATACATATATGTGCTTACCGCAAGGACGTACAGAAAATCAACACAGAATTGCTTGGAGAGCCTACGCATGTTTATAAAGCAATGGTTACTGGAGATTTCCAACCCAATTCAGCACCATGTGAACAAGAGCTAAAACTTCGTGTTGGAGCAAGGGTTATGATGCTCGTAAATGACCCAGCACATGTATACTGCAATGGCTCGTTGGGTGAGGTTGTAAATCTCAACGATAAAGTTGTTACAGTAAAACTTGATAATGGTTGTACTGTAGGCGTAATGCCAAATACTTGGTCTGCTAAAGAATATCGCATGATGAACGATAAGATTGAGACCATTGATAAAGGCTCTTGTACGCAGTTCCCAATAGCGTTGGCATGGGCAATTACTATTCATAAGAGTCAAGGTTTGACTTTTGACAATGTTGTTATCCATACAAAGGGCTGCTTCGTTCCTGGACAGTTATATGTTGCTTTGAGTCGTTGCAGAACACTGGAAGGTATTGTATCTGACACATTTATTGATAAGAGACACATCTTGACCGACATGGAACTGGTGAAGTTTACGGAAGCGTATAAATTGAACAATAACATCTTTGACAACGAAACATATAAGATTATGAGACGAGTATGAAAGTTGTAAGTGCAACATTAAAAACATCGGACACTCCAGTCAAGACAATAGATACTTTTGTTGATGATGGATATTTGCAAGGCGAAGGCGGCTCGCTCCCAGATGTGGATAATGATTTCCAAAGTGACAAACGCCAGGAAGTAAAAGAATATACTGAGAGACGATATAATAAAAACGGTTTACAGCGTGTATTTTCAGCTGGAACCTATACGACATTGAAGTCTAAGGCTTGTTTGAAAGATGTGGCTCGTACAATGCGTATTCCGACATCTATCGTGAACTATATTACTGCTATCATTGATGATGACAAGTGTGATTATACAGGTCTATTTAAGTTAGCAGCAACTAACAAAAAGGTTGCAAAATTCATTGGAGACCATCCACAACTCTTTGAAGATGTACGCACGTTGATGTTTCAGCCTCGTTCCAGCTCTGTTCATGCTTCTGCATTGCTGATAACTCCAGATACAAAAGATGGTGAGACGATGGAATGTTTTGACTATGTGCCTATCAAGAAGGTTGATGGCATTTTGGTTAGCGAGAATGATGGCTACGAACTTGACGAACTTGGTTTGCTGAAGAACGATTGCCTTGCAACCAAGGAACTTTCTAAAATCCACCAGACACTCGACTTGGTAAATTCTGTATATCATCAAGACATTACTCTGGAAAAGTTAGCGACAGGCTCGCTGGATGACGAAAAGGTATATGAAGTATTAGCAAACGGCTGTACACAAAACGTATTCCAGTTCTCATCACACGGTATCACCAAATTCTTGACTGAAATGAAGCCGAGTAATATTGGTGACTTGATTGCTGCAAATGCCCTTTATCGCCCTGCCACAATGGGTAACTTGGATGATTATGTGAACTGTAAGAAAGGACTTGTAGCTCCTGTATATCTTTGGGGGACATACAATTCACTGAAAGACACCTTCGGTCTGGTGGTATTCCAGGAGCAGATTGTAATGATGGCTCGTGAGGTTGGTGGATTCAGTCTTGGCGAAGGTGTAAAGCTCGTTAAATTCGTTTCCAAGAAAAAGACGGATAAGATTCGAGCTATGAAAGACAAGTTCATGGCTGGAGCTAAGAGGAACGGATGTCCACAGGAGGATGCGGATAAAATATGGGCGCAGATTGAGGCTGCTGGTACATACTGTTTTAATAAGTGTATATCTGGCAAAGAACGAATCCGTAGAAGCAATAGGACTTCTGGTGGTTTGACAATTGCTGAAATGTATAAAGTGATGAATGACCGTGCTTGGGCTGTTGCTCATGGTCATAAATCATTGCATGACAGATATAGACGTGTTGGATATGGCAAAGGTTGGTCGCTTGTTCACACTGATGGATATGATGAATATTTGTTGAAAAATGATATTGTTGATATTCGCTATATGGGTATTCGCCCTCTCTATCGTATTACTTTAGAAGATGGTAGAACAATTGATGTAACAGATAATCATAAGCATCCTACAAACAATGGTATGAAGCGCACGGATGAGTTACAAGTTGGTGTAGATAAAATGTATGTAAATATTGGTTCTTTGAGCGAAGATACGGTTTACCGCTTCACAGATAAAGGCAGTTCAAACGATACATACTATCATTCCAATGATAATGTTCAGCAATATGAACTTAATTCAGAAAAAGGACATTGTGGCTTTACCAAGCGTGATACTAACTATACTCTACTTGAAAAGTATCGTAAGGAGCAAATGAAAAGCCATTGTGAAAAGTGTGGAAAATCCGATTGCAGATTGGAAATCCATCATATAAATGGAGACCATTCCGTGATAGGCGATAACTATTCCAATTTGCAAACACTTTGTTCTTCGTGCCATAAGAAAGCTCATTATGCAATGGGCAGAGCAAAACAGGGCGAGAAAGGTTTGTATACAGAACTTCGAGCTGTTGTTTCTGTTGAATATATTGGTGATGATGAAGTGTATGATGTAGAAATGGCAGACCCATATCACACATTCACGACAGAACAAGGTGTTGTAACATGCAATAGCCATGCTACTGCCTATGCCGTAACAGCCTATGCTGGAGCCTGGTTGAAAGTACATTATCCGACAGCTTTCTATACCGTTGCTCTCCAGTGGGCAGATGATAATGAGCTTGTTGCGCTAATGGGAGAAATGGAGGCTATCAGTAATGCAAAGGTTGTACCTCCAGACATCAATGTTAGTGAGGATATATTCCATACAGACTACAATACCAACGAAATATTCTGGTCAATCTCCAGAATCAAACAACTTGGCGCAAAAGCTGTACAATGGATTATGGATGAGCGCAAAAAGAATGGTGAGTTCACAAGTATCACCAACTTCATCGACCGTATATTCAAGTACAAGCTGAAGAAGTATGAGTATTGGGATGATCCAGACAACGAAGAAGAGGCTACACGATGCCCAGTGAACGCTCGTTGTGTGTTGAATCTTATTCTTGCTGGTTGCTTTGATAAGGTGGAACATGCTGGTTCCGTAATAGAACGTTACGCCATCATAGAAAAGGCAGCAGAACAGCTTGGTTTTGAGATAAAAGAGAAAGACATACCAGTAGATATGCGAGGCAAGCATTATTTCTGGAGCCAACAACAAGTAAAGGTGTCTGGAATTGGTTCTGTGGACTATAAGCGTATTTATGATAATTCTGCTATTAAGCCACAACTGAAAGGCAGAGTGTCGTATGCAACCTTGCAAAGCATCACGCCAAACGAAATGGATGGCAAAAAAGTTGGTGTGTGTGCTACAGTCGTTGAAGTTGAAGAAAAGAAGTTCAAAAGCAAGAAAACTGGTGGCGAAGAAACCTTCTGCAAACTCCTTCTTCAGCAAAATAATGACTTGTGCGAATGTATTGTGTGGCCAGAAGAATATAAATCCATGCGCCCACAACTCATAGATTCAAAAAACAAATTGATAATTTTCTCAGCAACTGTCAAGTATAGTGATTATGCTGGAAAGAACAACTTACAGTTTATGAAACGAAGTTTATTGGAAGTATTATGAAACCAACAATAGTTTGTTTGGTCGGGGATTCTGGAAGCGGAAAGACGTTTGCTTCCTTGCACCTCCAGGAAGTTCTGAATTGGAACAGTATTGTTTCTTATACAACTCGCAAGAAACGTAAAGGCGAGGTGGATGGTAGAGAACATTGGTTTGTAACCGACAAAGAAGTTCCAGATAAGTCAAAAATGTGTGCTTACACAATGTTTGGTGGCTATCAATATTGGACTGAGTGGGAGCAGTTTATAAGCGATAAAGTAAATGTATATGTAATAGATGAAAAAGGTTTGATTAATTTGCAAGCAAAAGAGCAAACACCATTCAGCTTTCATCTGGTGACAATTAAAATAAACCGTCAGTATAAAGATGGTATTGATAAACAACGTATAGCTCGTGATAAAGAACGTGTGCATATCCCAGAAGAGTTGTATGACTATGTTATCAATAATGACTATTCAATTGAGGCTTTTAGAGCCACGTTATATCTTATTGGCAAGTGTATAGAAAGAAAATATAACAATGGCAGCACCAAAAGATGAAAAACCAGTACTCGTCATGTTCACACTGGACTTTGAGACTGGAAGTTTGAAATGTCAGACAGGCGCAATCACACAGATAGCAATCCACGCCACCAGACTTGACACATTTGAGAAATTAGGTTCTTATGTACGTTATGTATATCCGTACAACAGAAAACAGATAGAAGGCGTAGGTAAGAAGCGTAAGGTTCTAAAGAGTAAATATGATGTTGACAATGCGGAGCCTATGGATTACGAAGAAAAAGCTCTAACATATTCAGCAATCACTATGAACATGCTGGAGACAATGGGAGAGGACATTTGCGATGTTGCCAGGGGAGCAGTGGATTTCATTGCCGACCATACGCCTAAAACTCCAAAGAATATGAAACCTTTCTTACTTGGACAGAATATTGAGTTTGATAAAGGGTTCTTCATGCAGTTGATGGAATACGCAGGGTTAGTTGGAGAAATTAAGAAACTCCTCAGAGGACATGAGGATTTTTACGGACATTGGCAACCAGATGTTCTTGACACCATTATGCTTGGGCAGCTTGCATTATGCCATCTTCCAAATGTGGATTCATACAAGCTGGAGATTATGGCAGAACGTCTTGGAATAGAGCTTGATGATGCCCATGATGCTGATGCTGACGTTTCTGCCACAACAAATGTAGCAGCGGTTCTCACACAACGCATGAGAAGTGAGGGCGGTGTTATGACAGGTGGAGGTCTGGCTATATCCAAAGCAGAAAAAAGTCGCAAACACTTTAAGATATAGTAAAATGGAAGAGGTAAATGTACAGACCGTAGACGAGCCTAAAGCTGAATTTCGCACATTATCAGACCGTGGTGCGTTTACAGTAAGGAACGCTGATAATGATGAAATTCTTGTGGAAATATCTGGATATGACCTTCAAGTGAACTTCAATATGGAATACTTGAACAGCATCCAAGATGTAGAAGCTGCTGTAAGTGGCATAGGTGATGTGTTCCGTCAGATTATTATGGAGAAATTGCTTGAATACAAACAAAAGCAATAAAGTATCGCTATTCATTATAAACAAAAGCCTTGCAATCCAGCAAGGCTTTTTAATTGACAGAAAGTAATGAAAGAGACCAAACTGACAGAACAAGAGCAACTTTTTTGTGAGTTGTTTGTGAACGGTGCGGCTCCTTATGCAGGTAATGCCTTGAAATGCTACCAATCTGTTTTTTACAGTTGCGATGTAAAGGACAATATCCGTGCTAAGAAATTGCTGTCAAGGGACGATATAAAGGAGTTTATGGCAGAGTTGGAAGAATACAACTCCCTGGAAACAACTCACATGAAAAAGTTCCTGACTGAAAATCTAAAGCACATTATTGAAGAGACATCGACTGCTGTTTACAGAGATAGACGAGGCAATAAACTATCTCCAGCAGCACTAAGAAGTGTGGCAGTAGCAGCTTCTAAGACATTGATGGATATGTACCCTGTAAAGGAAGCACAAGTTAGTAAGTTGAACATTGAAGGCGGTGGAGAAAATGGCATAGTATTCAATGTAATTGTACCAGAATCAAAACCAAAAGAAAATGAAACAGATTAATGCTTGAAGCTATCCTCACAGGAATTATAGGCGTAATTGCTGGAAATGCTTCGATGTTCTTGTTCTTCAGACAAGAGCGAAGATCAAAGACACTTGACAATGATTCTAAAGAACATGATAATGAAGCCAAGGAATCGGAAGAGTGGAAAAAGTTGTACGAATGTGTACATGATGAATTGAGAGAAAAAGACCAGAAAATTGACACACTTTACGTCCAAATTTCTGACTGGCGTGATAAGTATAATGCTTTAGCGTCAGATAAAGCACAATTAGAAGTGAATAATGCTAAGATGTGCCTATTGAAATGTGAAGTGCCATCTTGCCCTAACCGTAAGCCATCAACAGGATATTAATGAAGGAAATTGTAATTATCCCATCATTTGCGTTATCTGAAATGAAGCTGGATGCGCTTGTTGGTAGAAAGGCAAATATAGTTGAAGTCCTCAAAGACCATAACGGAACAATTCGAGGATGCTGGGCATCGCTTATTGGCGAGCCGTATATGGAAAAGAAAGAATGGTTTATACCATATAGCTCTTTTATTTTATGAAAATCGAAGTCAAAAGAATTGCTCTAAAAGATAAGTATACAATCGGCCACATGTATATTGATGGCAAGTTTGTATGCGACACACTGGAAGATAAAGTGCGAGACTTGAACAAGAATGGCAAGTTTGACAATGGTGAGGTAAAAATCCCCAATGAAACCGCCATTCCTTATGGAACATACAATGTTACTATGAACATTCAGTCTCCCAAATATTCAAACTATGCAAAATATCCGTATGTCAAGAAGTACAACGCTTTCATGCCACGCCTCCAGAATGTACCTTCATTTGAGGGCATATTGATTCACGCTGGCAATACGGCAGACCATACCAGTGGCTGTATTTTGGTAGGGGAGAATAAGATTAAAGGACAGGTTATCAACTCTCAGAAAATCTGGACGAACTTGATGGATAAGTATTTCTGGCCAGCTAAACTTAGGGGCGAGAAAATTACCATTGAAATGAAGTAACATGAAGAAAAGAGACATTATATATGTACTTGTTATCTTGCTGTTGACAATAGGATTGACTCACTTGCTTGTGAAGAATACTCATGTAGATGTGAGCCAATCTTTACAAAAAACAGACACCATTACCTACGTTGATACGATACCTTATTACAAGCCTGTGCCAAAAGACAGCATTGTGATCAAATATCGTACCGTCAAACTTCCAGCACAAAAAAAGGATTCAACTACTGGAAAAACGGATAGTGTAGATGTCGTTTTGCCTATCACTCAGCAAGTATATAAGGATAGCACATATCACGCTTGGATAAGCGGTTATCTTCCACGACTTGACAGTATTCATATCTACAACAAGAATACGACCATTACAAAGACTCAAACAATAACTGTTACCCAGTATAAAACAAAACGCTGGGGTGTTGGCGTTCAAGTTGGGTGTGGATATAATTTCAATCAAATTTCACCATATATAGGTATCGGAGTTCAGTACAACATTTTTAATTGGTAGTATAATGAATTGGTTTGATAAGATTGTAACAAAAATTGGGCTTGATAAAATCGCCCACATGTTTGTCATTGCTTTCGTAACAGTCATTCTTGCAATGATTTTTTACAAGACCACTCCAGGTTATAGTTCATGGGCATATTCTGCTTCAGGTCTTTTTGGTGGTATTGTAGTTGCGATTCTAAAAGAAGTGTGTGACTTTTTCTATGGGAAATGGTTTGATCTAAAGGATATTCTTTGGGGAGCAATAGGCGGTATTATTGCTTTCTTGTCAATCGGCATTTTCATGTAGTTATATAAAATGAGCGTAATAACGTCTCTTGATGTAGTTACGCTCATTTTTCTGCCAATTTCTCAAACTATAAAGAAATGGCATTGCTATTCTTAGACAAATAACAAAATCAAAAGCAATATGGAACTTCATATTAAAGAACGAATTTACATTCCGCAGCTGCTTCCACAGCAGACTGCTTCTTTTATCGACTTCAACACAAAGCGTGAAATCCTTAAAAAGGTGGCAATCACAGAAGCCGATAAGGATAAGTACGAAATCGTAGAGGATGCCAATGAGCATAAGATTACCTGGAACGCCCAGAAGGACGTTGACGAGCCGCTGGTAGTGCAGTTTACAAACAGTGAGGTTGCACTTATGAAGAAGGCTTGCGAGTCACTTTCTCAGACAGCTTATCCAGATGACTTCTGGCTTGTAGTAGAGAAAATCTACGATGCAGCTGCTTCAAATAATTAGGCACTTGCTTTCATAAATAAAAATCGTTTCGCCCAGCTCTTTCTTTCGTGAAGGGCTGGGCTTTTTAATTGTTGAGTTATGTAATATAAACTTTACCACCACAATATAAACTATTCATAAATAAAAAAACTATGGTGGTATATTCTTTATTAGACCCTAATGATGGTGTTGTTCGCTATATCGGCATCACAACATTAACTGCTAAAAAACGATTTGCAATTCATTTGAAGGATGCGAAGACTAAACGTAGAAAGGGATTGTATATGAGCAAAAAGGAAAAGTGGCTGTTGGAGTTGTTTGAAAATAACCAACGCCCGATTATTTCCACTTTGTTTACAGATTTGGCTAAAAGCGATGCGGAAGAAAAAGAAAAGCAGCTAATCGCTTTATATAAACGCACATCGGAAGGGGGTATTCTTTATAATGTGCAAGAAGGTGGGGAATTTCATTCTGATATGATGACACCTTGGAATAAAGATAAACATAACTGCTATAGTGAGGATTTCTTGTTGAATAATAAGTTGAATCAACCTAATAGTAAGAAAGTTTATCGCTTCACTAAAGATGGAGAATTAATAGATGTATGGAATAGCACAAGAGATATGTGCGCAACTTTGAATTTTGATAGAAGAACTGTTATGCGATGCTTGCATAAAGAGGAGAATTTTATATCACATAAGGGATATATGTTTAGCTATGAAAAAATATCACCACAGTATGTGAATAAATCAACTTTAGCAACATACCATAATAGCCCACATGCAAAATCAATTCTTGTAACTTTCAAAGATGGGCAGCAAATAAAATTTAATAGCATTAAAGAAGCTGCTGAAAAACTTGAAATACACGCATCGTGTATTAGTAGTGTGATGAAGACCACACAATCTTATAAACAATATAAATTCAAATTCTTATAATGGCATACGGACAATTAAAAGCACCGACCAACATTAGAATTGATTTTAAGCCATCACCAAGACAGTATGAGCTTTGGAAATTATTACAACCAGATTATTGTCCTCATTGTGGTGGTCATATTATACAAGTTCAATCTGGATATGATCAGCAAGGTAATCCAAAATATGTTCCACAATGCGATGCTTGCGGAACGCAAGATCTCCCTCAATTGATTTTGGGTGGAGGTGCTGCTGGTAAACAATGCCCACTGCCAGCCTTCACGGTAACGTGTCGAAAAATAGCTCTTTAATTGCTGGGAAACCCTAACTACGAATTAGAAGGGCAATCAGCAGCCAAGCCTTATTGTAAGGAAGGTTCAACGACTATTCCGCAAGGAAGTACAGCCAAGCGGCTGGAAATGGGAGCCTCCAGTTTTCTCTGGATGAAGATATAGTCTAATCTGCATAGAAGATATGCAGCCGTAACAGGGTTAAGAAGTAGCGTCTCTTAATAAATACAAATTGGGTGGAAAGAGTTATCTGGGTAGTTGCTGGCTTGTGTCAAGCTGCATACGGTTTCCAGATATTCGAGCTGTCGTAGCTCGCAAAACATTGAAATCTTTGAAAGAGTCAACATTTAACACCATCAAAAAGGTGTGTAAAGAATGGGGGCTTGTTGAAGGTGAACACTATAAAATCAACAACCTGGAGGGTACGCTTACATTCTGGAATGGCTCTGTCATTATTATGAAAGAAATGGCAGACAATCCATCCGATCCACAGTTTGAACGTTTTGGTTCTTCAGAGTATACCATAGCTTTTGTAGATGAGGTTTCGGAGATTTCAGAAAAGGCTATAGAAGTATTGTTTTCTCGTTTACGTTGGAGAACCGCAGAAACCTTCAAAACTGCCAGAATGTTGATGACAACAAACCCATGTATCAATTGGGTTCGCTCTCGCTTCGTCCAGGATGATGATGGTAATCCAGTAAAATGTAGAATCGGAGAAGCGTATTTGCCATTCTCAGTTTGGGATAACCCAGATAGGCAATTTGTACAAAGTTATGTGGCTGCTCTCAACAAGATTAGTGACCCGATAACAAAATCACGACTTTTGTATGGCAACTGGGATTTTGTTGATACAAATGAAGCTGCTGCATATTGGAACTTTGATGGAGCCAAGCATCTTGTCACTAATTTGCGTGAAAAGGTATATAATCCATTGAAGCCAATCATTTCATCATGGGACTTCAACGTACAGCCATACATGTCCACATTGTCCATCCAGATTGATTATGAACATAAGAAAGTATATGTGCTTGAAGAAGTGCTTGGAAAGCCAGAGGAAAAAGAAAATAACACCCCAAAGCTTTCCAAAAAGATAGCCAACAAGTATTTAACCGAAAAGCACCTTGGTGGTCTATTCATTACTGGAGACCCAGCAGGATTGTCACGCTCTACACAAACAGAAGAGGGTGTAAATAATTACACTATCATTATGAGCAATATGGATAATCCAATATTACGAGTGCAAAAGAAATTGCTTACAAAACAGCCAGCACAGGTGACTCGTCTGGAATATGTAAACAGTCTTTTGAATGGGTATGATGGCTGGGAATTGCAAATTGATATGCGTTGCCGTAGACTTACTGAAGACTTAGTTTATCAGAAAAAAAATGCTGATGGAACAAAGTCTAAAGCCAAAGTAACGGATCCGAAGAGTGGCGTAAAGTATGAAAAATACGGACACCTTTCAGATTGTTTGGATTATGTCCTTTGCTTGTTCTTAAATAACACATGGGCTAAATTCCAAAAGAAAGGTGACGCTTCAGTTATAGAAACTACAACTACGCCTATATATGGCGGTTTTTCTTTTTAGAGAATGTACAGGAGATTTTTGAATAATGAGGACTATCTTAGCATAGTTACAGAAGAAGCTCTTAGCCAACTTATACGAGGCAGAGAAGACCGTCTCGCACAGGCTGAAGAGGCAGCAGAACAATCTATCGTAGAATATCTGACTGACAACTACGAGATTGAGAACGTATTGGAGGAAGGGAAGAATATTTTGGAATACGATGACCAAATCACCTATCCAGTTGGCGCACATTTCTACCATGATAAGAAGCTTGTAAAGGCAATGCGTACTATTAATGGTAGAAAGGCTCCTACAGATACAATGTATTGGGAAATGTATGATGAACCAATTGATAATCCTAATATAGTAAGCGAATACTGGCAGACAAAAGATTATATCCCAGGTGATATTGTATATTTTGCCAACGCTTATTATATCTGTAAGGAGTATAACGGCTTATCATACGGAGACATTAGGGTTCCTGGTGTTGATGCCTGGAAGAGTGTGGACATTCAAAATTGGGAGGCTAATGTGCCTTACGAGATTTGGAATGTTGTAGAATATGATGGAATTTTCTATGCACTGGTCAAGAACGATGAAGACATAGACTTGACTGTCAATCCTTATGATTCGGAATATTGGGGCATGATAGGGGATTATGATGCAGCATATCAATACGAATTTTCCGACCATGAATATGTCGTATATAATAATAAGGTATATGCACCATCAATGTCTGTAAATGCAGATGTACTTAAAGAAGGTTACAATATACAAGAAAGTGACCCTCGTAATGCCAATGTAAAGAAGCACATGCTACGTTTGGCAGTATACGAGCTACATAAGCTCATATCGCCAAACAATGTAAGCTCTGCTCGCATTACAGACTATGAGACATCAATTACTTGGTTGCGTGACGCTTCCAGACTTAAAATAAATCCTCACATACCTCGTAAGCTGGATGAGGATGATAATAAGCCTGTCACTGAGTATGCGATAGCAACATTTGCTCGTGATTACGACCCCAACAAGAATCCTTGGCAGATTTAATTATTGCAATATAGCTTTTGTTTTGTTTTTATGACTGGAGTGGCTGTGAAGTCGTGTCTCCAGTCATTTTTGTATGTACACTACTATGTACACCAAGCCTAATCGACTTATTTACAGCGTTCTCAACATCATGTACACTCTCAGCACACCGCCAGTGTACCATGCTTTTTCCGTTAAAGTGAAATCTTTATGAATGTTAAATATAAACCATTGTGTGAAAATACTTTGAGGATTATTTGGCAGTTTAGGTTTTCTATTATACCTTTGCACCCAGATAACTGAGAGATAGTCATCGTCAAAATGTGCAGATAATGTACAGAGAATGATTTTCAGAAAATCCAAATGGCTCTAAGCCAGATAGTTATAAGCGGTAATAGTACGTTCCCCGTACGCACCGCTATAAAACGAGGAGCCTTAAAAAGTTCCTCGTTTTTCGTTAAAGTGAATTTGTGTCCAAAGTGACATGAAAACACTCATTGCGAGCTATTTAGTTGAGCTACGAAAGTAGCATGGAGCCATTAAACTGAATATTCCGAAAGGTTCACAAGTAAAGGCACGAACTTTATACAGTGTGCTGACTTATGTGCGGAACATTCTCCAGATAGATTTCTATCCATTGGTTCATCATCTTCTTTAACATTTTTAACTAAATGGCAAAATCATGGTGAAGCTAAAATTCATTGTACGAGACGGCTTTCTTGTTCTGCGAATAAGCGAAGGCAAGGAAAGGTACTACAAATCCGTCAAAAGTATTCTTGTTGGCAATCCTAATATTCTCAAACACTGGAAAGCCGACAAAGAACGTTTTTCCACTTACGCTACTTCTTATCAGGAGAACAACAAGGCATTGGATGATTTTAAGCAAGTGTACCGTAAACTATGCTTAGAACATCCAGAATATAATGCCCGACAGGTTGCGTCTTATTATTCCCATTCAAAAATTCTGAATAAGACAAACGGCATTGAGACAGAAGCCGCTGGTTCTGCCATGTTTTTGGAACAGTTCATGGAAGTAGTTATTGAACGTGAAAAGCAAAAGCAGGGCTGTAACTTTGAGTGTTATGAGAAGCTGCTTACCAAATGTCGTAAAATCATTCCAGACTTCAATCTCATCAAATTCTCAGACATTAACTATGATTTCTGTTCTAAGATAGCTGGAATATTTGCAAAGTACAATGGCTTCAAAGGCACGGCAAAAACATTTAGAGCCATTCTTGGGCGAGCCTCAAAAGACCGTGAAGTAGATTTTTCTCTCGTGCGCATAGGTGATTTCAACTTCAATGACTATAACCCAGCAAAATATGAAGATGATATGAAGCACCCAGATGTGCTTACAAAAGACCAAATTAAGGACTTCATGCACGTTGACCTTTTCAATCTTACACCAGAGTGGGCAAATAGAGAAAAGGTGGAACTGTACTATGATTTCTGCGTGTTTATGCTACAGTCGTTTTTTGCTCCCTGTGACGTTATAAAGCTGAAGGTGGAGCATATTACCAGAAATCATACAATCCTCGCCAGACGCAAGAAAACGCACAAAATGGTGGAAATTCCAATAACCCCTAAGATGGAGGAAGTTATCAATAAGTATGCTGGACAATCAAAGGATGGTTATGTGTTTCCAATCATGGATGACGAAGAAGAGAAGAAACACGTTACGAAGGATTACATCTTTAAGAAGTTTCGACAAAAACTAAATATATGGCTTAAAGATGTGGGTGATGAATTACAATGTGATTTTGATTTGTATGCTTATGTGTTTCGGCATACTGCTATTACGGTTGCGCTCGATCATGGTTTGCCTATAGCTTACATTGCTTCTGTTGCTGGAACGAGCGTAGATGTCATTCAGAAACATTATTACAATGGCAATAGTGTAGATAACCAACTAAAACTTCAACAGGCATTTATGCAAGCCTGTATATAAAAATGACCGCCACCTACTCATCACGAGCAAGTGGCGGTTCCGCAACTGATATTTATGTGGTTAAATAATCTCTACTGTGTTACAAGCTCCCAATCCTCTGCGAACACATCGCTCGAAGACGGAACCCATGAGTCTGCACGTCCATCTGGGTTGATAATCAGCATCTGATTGGTATAGTCTATATGAGCATCGTTGCGAGCCATCAGAATGTCCTTTGCAATCTTAGGAAGTGACTGCATGTTAGGAATGACATCCGCTTTGATTTTAGCTGGAACTTGCTTGATAACAAACATTCCTTTGCCGTTCCATCCAGCTCTACGGATAGCACCTCCTGCTTTAAGGAACTTAATGGCTGTACCAAAGTCATAATTGGTCGGTAATACCTGTTTATTTGACATCTGAGCCATTCTATCCGCTAATAGGTAGCAATACTCACGTTGAGACTCATTCTGCGCTGAGAGAAGGGTTTTTGCCAAGTAATTCAGCTTGTCAAAATTCATACTGTTTACGAACTTCTTTCCTTTCTCATAACGTTCCGATTCCTCTTTGTATTCGATATTCATACGGTCAAGAGGAGTTTCCGCTACTTGGTATGCTTTCTCGAACACATCTTTTGGAGACCAGCTGTCACATACGCTACCGCCTTGATTTGTATACTGGACGTGGTAGCCTTGACGTGGAGCTTTACTGTAACCGCTTACGGAATAGCTACGAACATAACCTTTTTCATAAGCCTCCAGTTCATCCATAGGCTCTGCCGATACTGTATTGGTATTGAAATATTTCTGCATGGCGGTTTGGGTTATAGGTTAATGTATGTCTCCTTCTCGTTGCACCAATAATAGATGCGACCGATAAACGCAAGTGCAAAGATGCAACCAACTACGCCCCAAACCCACCCAGGAGCATTAAAGTGTTCAAGTGCCAAATACGCTGTAAGAGCTTTCCAACCCCAATGAGGTTGTGTTGGAAGTTGTTTTCTACTAATTACTTTCATATCTTGTCTGTTAAGTTATATATTCATCGTTATATCAGTCAACTATTGTAAGTAAAAAGAGGCAAATTGGTAAAACAATGAAAAACCAATTTGCCTCGCAATCCTACTAAACAACCTAATTAACCTCAAAACTAAACCTTTGAACCGCTGGATGGATTCGCACCACCTAATACACAAGGTATCACGTTGCATATCTTCCTAACTGAATACAGCGGTATTCCAATGACAAATCGCTTGTGGAGAAGGTGAGACTCGAACTCACGACCCTATGCTTGCAAAGCATACGCTCTTGCCATCTGAGCTACAACCCCAAATTGCGGAACTGGGAGGACTTGAACCTCCGACCCTTGCATTAACAGTGCAACGCTCTGACCAACTGAGCTACAGAACCTTTTGTAGAGGGCAATGCTGGAATCGAACCAGCGTAAAACTGTTTTGCAGACAGCCGCCTAACCACTCGACTAATTGCCCCATGAAAAATATGTTACTTTGCCGTATAGAGTCTCATACCGCAATGGAAATGAGGCATGACTGCAAGATAATAACCTCTTGTTGTCGGCTTTCCGTATGTATCAAGTTTATTAGCTATCGTATGATGTAGAGCCTTTTCATGTGTGCAAACTCCAACAACACCATTATAGCCAACATGCTTGAAATATTTGCAGTTGCCACATACAGGCTTCTTGTCAAGCTCGATGTCACACTGCGGAACTTCATTCTTCTTATTCTTGTGCAGGAACTTCCCCAGTTTATTCCTAACACGCTTCATAATACCTATTCCCATATTTGCTTTTGTTTCGCTGTTTTATAGTTGCAGAGACTGGAATCGAACCAGTGACCTCCAGGTAATGAGCCTGGCGAGCTACCGCTGCTCTACTCTGCGATGTTGTTACGTTTATGAATAGCAAACCAGATTTCCACAAGTTTGTAAATTCAGTGATTTTTTTTGAAAAACACTCCTATTCTCACGAACCAGAGTGAGATCAATTCAAAAAAAGAAAAAAAGTGAAGGCGTAGGAATCGAACCTACCAGTCTTATGGCAAACTACATCGTATGAATAAAAGACTGTACCATAACCTCCAGTTGTACCGATAAAATACCCTGCTCGATACCACACCGCCAGCCTACGTTCTGGACGATACAAAACTTCTCACGTCAAATGGCTTAAAACGTGAACTTTGCTAAGTTGTTCGTGTCTTCGCTCCCTTGTACTTCGGGCTTATTTCTTGGAATTACCTTTATTGCCGAAGTCAGCTGGAGTCTCGCCCCATTCTTTATTATCCCAATGACTGACTTCTATGGAATCTACATCGTAAGCAAAAGCTTTCAAGAAAATCTCCGCTTTCTGGAGGTCTTTGTATTTCTTGTTGGAAGCAGTTGCTTTGTTCTTGAACCACGTTAGAGCTGTCACGCTGTCAGTGTAGATATGCCGAGGTTGAAAATCATTCTCGATGATATACTTAACAGCCTCAACCACTCCAAGGAACTCTCCAATATTTACAGTTTGATTTCCTAAGTTTTTATAGAAAACCTGTTCTCCTGTAGCAAGATCAATACCTTGAAACTCTGTCACCAGATTTTTGGTTGAGTGAGCAGCATCTACCGCAATTCCTTCAGTTGGTCTATTCATGTTACCAATACCTTGTTGGCGTAGGTGTGACAAGCAATTGTCCATTCTGTCTGCCGTAAGGAACATATCTTACAGCAGCATTAACCCAGAACTTACAGACTGGCTCGTAAAAGCGTCCGTTCTTCTGTGTTATCTTGTAAAGCAGAATAGTCTTTCTGTACCAATCACGACCTTGCGCCTTGATAGCAACCTTCTTCCTCTTTCGAGGAAGTTTAGGTTTCTTAGCGATACACTTTTCGTCCGAGTCCATCAGCAAACATTTTATTAAGTAAAGTATTTGCAGCAGCGTCAAAGTCATCCAAAACCTGTGTAAGGTTCTTGATGTCAACACGCTTTTCCAAAACAGCACGGCAAACAGACAGCTTCTTGACGCTATCCTTTGTTCCGTCCATAGGGTCGAAAGTGATACACTTATTGCCGAACTTCACGTCAATTCGGTACTGAATCTTCGGGATGTACGAAGTCTCAATTGTAGCCTTGAACTCACAAGGAATAGCGGAAATCACCACATAACCATTGCGCTCGTGCATTGGGATAAGCTCTACGTCATACAGAACATTTGTAAGAATCTCACATGTCAGCTTCTTGTCCAAAACGCACACCTTCTTTGGATAAGGTGAGTTCTGGCGAACACCGCAATAACGCTTGGTCTTGGGGTTCTGCGACACGAATCCGACATACGCATCGATCTTGTCTGATTTTACAAACTTGAGCTTAGTGCTGATTTTCTCGACTGGCTCCTTTACATTCTCTGTTTCTGGATTGTTGATGTTACTCATTTTTATATCAATTTTTTTTGAATATGCTAATAAAACAAATGTGGTGCATTTCCCAGTTGAGATAGGAAACGCACCACAAAAGTACAGTTAATAAATAAGAAAAACGAATGATTTTCAAACTAATTTTAGCCCTAAATAGTTGATAATCAAGCGTTTAGTGTTATAATGAATTTCTCCTTCTACGGACTCATAACTCCCTGTATTTTAGTCAGATAGTTTAAGATTCTGGAGACAAGCCACCATCCCAATGAAAAATTTTTCATTAGTAATCGGCATTTCGCTCATCTTCCAGCGTTTTGACATCTGGAAAGTCGAATTTACCCAAGTTGTTGCGACTTTGTATCATCTTAGTCTTGACTCCATTTGAAGCCAAAATTCCGACAATATCAAGAATGTCCGCAACAGGCAGTTTGAGACTCGCCATGTGATTCTCGCACTCCTCCAGCTTTGCATCTGGAATATAGTTAGCCACTTTTACTGCATCGTCACATATAGCAACGTAAGCATCCTCTAAGCGGAATAAACATACGGTATCTGGCAGTTGCTGTTTATAGTAGCAATATGCCTCATTTGCCTTCTTGTCCATAATTCTACTTGTTTAAGATGTTAAATATCAATTTGAATGTGTTTTGCAAAACATGAGTCACACAAACCATCATTCCTTTTGTATTCAGAAACTGGAATTTTCTTCATACATTCAGAACAATAATGCTCGCTTGACCGCTTGTTGTAAATTGCGTTTTGAACTTTGCTTTTTGAAGCTCCGTACTCACGCATCAGTGCCTCTATCATCTGAGCTGGAGTATATCGTTTCTCGGATTTTAGCTTCTTGTAGCTATATTTGATGAGCTGGTCAACCGCATAGCTGTGGTCGATGAGGCTCATGGAAACGAGCTTGGTCAGATAATAGACAGAACCATCTGTTATGATGGCGAGGCGTTCAATGTCTTTTTGACGTAAACGGATCATTTATATTGTTTACCAGCAATTAAAATGTTGGTTTATAAGTTTTTCTTCATACAATTTGTCGCTGTCTGGAAGCAATGTGGAATATCTAAGCATACGCTTTGCAGTTTCTTTATCAGAAAGACTGTTCAAATCAAAGTTCTGCCACTGCCGCCAGGGGTATTGAGAGTCTTTTATACTTTCATTTAATTCCCTTTCAAATCTTTGCCGTTCATTCTCTGCTTTTCTTTGATAGTCTTGAAAAACTATTACAGATATGGTTGTTATTGCTCCTAAGAGAATTAATGCAAAAGCAATAAAAGGCTTACTTTTATATATTTGTTTTCTGTAAGCCTTTTGCTTTTCTTTCTTGTATTGATAACCGCAATGAGGGCAAGTCTTAGCATTGTCAGACATTTGCTGCCCACATTCGGGACATTTTATAATTGCCATATTATTTATTATTAGTCATTCGTTTGTAAAATACCATTATGCCATATATTCCAAAGCTGAATACGAAGAACATAATCCAACCAAGAATATTGTCAAAACTGTCTATCTTATTCAAAACCATTATTGGAAAGATAAAGAAAGCTGCTATATACCATAATATAAGAAATGGTAAGATAGGCGTTTTGCGTAGCATCCTTTTAATTTTATTGCAACTCATTTCTTCTTAGATTTTCTTGCTGCTTGGTATTGCAGCGAAATATTATACATTATCAAATAGCATGGAGACGCAACGAAAAATACAATCCATTTTGTCCAGCCATCCAATAACCCACAAAAGCCAGCAACAAGAAATATTACTGTAATTATTACACAACATACCAATGCCGTTAGCCACAAATCGCTTGCTGTCGTTTTATTTCGATACTGGTTATCTGATATTCTTATTCCGTGCATTGCCAGAAAATTTTCTGCCAGATATTTAGCTTCCATTCCATCACCCCATTTAGGATAGTATGACTGATTGAATCTAACCATGTGCATACTGAAGAAGTTTTCCAGCATTTTCTTAGATGCTTCTGGATTATCTTGTATCTTATCCAACAACATTTGCTCGTCCTCTTTTGTAATGGCACAATCGTACTTGTAAATAGGCACTGGACAGCCTTCAATGTCATCACCAAGGAGAAATACATCTTTCAAGGAGCAATTATCCAGTTTCTCAACTTTATGAGAAGCCTTAAAATAGTCGATAAAGTGTTGAACGTGTACTGGGGTAACGCCTTTGTCGTAGCGGTCTGCCAGAAATGATGTTATGTCTCTCTTATAGCCGAAATAGCCGAAATCGAAAATCCATGATGCAAACAAGGATTCCAGCCAGACATCAATCTGATACCACTTGTTGCCAATAGGAGCTTCCCACGGTTCACTGCCAGCATTGAGAAATACTTTGAGCTTTCTTCGCTGGAGTATGATATATTTGTGGTTTATTCCTTTCATTTTGGTTCGATTTTGATTGTGTAGCCAAATACTTCTACTAATTTTAATAGGGTGTCTATGCGCACTACAGTAGCACCACGTTCAATATTAGCTATTGTCTGATAAGTACATCCTGCTTGTTCTGCAAGACTACGTTGTGTGTATAGATTGCTTCTGGTTTCTTTAAGCCATAATGCAAAATCGGAACTATTATCAAGACATATTGTCTTTCCTTCTTTTATTAAAAGAAGTTGCATTTGAAAGACGTTTATATACGCTAAAGCCTTATCTATCTCAAAATTGTTATAGTTTCTTTCTAATCTATAGATGGCTGTTGGCAGAACGCCCATAGCAGCACATATCTCAGTCATTTTTTTGTTTGATTGCTGGCGTATTGCTGCCAGAAGATCACAAAATTCTTGTCTTGTCATAATTAAAATCTTTCTGCAAAGGTACGAAAATAATTGTGTATTTCAAATTTTATTGGAATAATATTTGTGTATATCATTGGTTATTGTTAAATTTGCGGAAAATTTCATATAAAAGTGACAGTTATGTCAAAGAAAGAAACTATAAGCTGGCCATCTGATCCATACGAATGTCCGTATTGCTTTTACAAAGCAAGTTCGATGGAGACGTTGATTGCCCATTTTGAAAAGATGAAGCATCCCAAGAAGTATATTCACCAGAGGTTCCGTATAGATTTGAGCAAGCGTAAGGAAAAGTTACATAATGCGACGACTTCCAGCAACTTATCAACATACAAATCACCCAGCGTAAAAGCATATTCTTCCAATTTTGAATCAAATAAGACAAAACATTGATTTTATGGCAAAACATGAACTTACAGAAAAGCAAATTGCAGCTCTTCAAAAGCTGGGTGTCACCAATTTCAGTTTTTATCGTACACATATTCCAATAAGTATGAATAATATCTGCTTCAATACTTATGGCAAAGCTTTTGATAGACTTAGTAGAGCGATAGCTGTAGATGTTTACACTTCACCTATAGGTAAAAACCGCTTTCGTGAATGTTATGATTGTTTCAAAAAGTTAAATAAACGTGGGAAATTAGGCAATACTGAAGTGTTCTTACGTCTGTTAGATGAAAAAGCGCAATATTACTTTGGCGTATTATGCGGAACCATAAAGTCTACAGCCTCCATTCATATCACACCTCCAGCTGCTTCTAAGAAAACTACAGATGTTCAACTTACCGCAAAACAGAAAAAACAACAAGCAAATGCTGTAAAAGCGCAACAACGAGCTAAAGCCATGTTTGAATCTCATCTTCATGCTTACACCCCAGATTCACAATTTCAAAGTCAATACCGTTCAACCCTTGCCAGTCACAACCTTATCAATGATGATGGCTACGAACATGGGTTGAGCGATATTGACTGAATTTTGTTGCTATTCTGGGTCTTGATACATCAAAGCATTACCAGCTTTCATTAAAAACTTAAAGAAAATATCACCTATTTGAGTAAATACCCCATCGTCATCTTCATATTTGAGAATAAAAGCAGCGTCTTTTTCACTCCATATTATTTCTTGTGAAATAAGGCAATTCACTGTTCTCACATAATCATGTTCATACAACTCATTGCCATATTGATCTTTCATTCCAGTAAACTGACACACAGTCTCTGGGTCAACGTGATATGTGGATGTACAATTGTCTGAATGTGCCACAACTATTAATGTAGTTCCATCCTTACATTGCACCAAACTACCTTCTACCCATTCTCCAGCATAGCGACTTTCTTTCTCGCATCTGGCACGAAATTTTATTGTTCTCATAATTCTATGGTATTTATAGTAAAAACCTTTCAGTTTTCTTTCCGTTAATATATTCTTCTTGCCAGACTTCGTTGTAGTCGCTGGTGTTGTCTTTGTAATAACACACTATAACAACTTGTGCCAATCCTGCGTCAAGAGTCTCTGTCTCTTTGAAGTTGTTACAGTCAGATCCGAGCTGCTTTGACCAGTCCTTTGCTATTTTTATAGCTTGCTTATAACTTGACGCTGTTATGAAGTCAACGCTTTCATAATCATCATCCACGCTGCTTTTAACGTGTTGTTTCAGTGCTATCTCATATTGGAATTTGGTTGTTCTCATAATTGTTTTGCTTTAACGTTATATATTCCATTTACGACTTCCACCTCGTAACAATCTGGACAATAGTGTTTGCCATCTATTTCTTCCCAATCTGAGTAATCTGCAATATCAGAACATTTGTCAGTAAACAATGCGGAATGAGTGTCTGTACCTTCAAACACATTGCCACATCTGTCGCATACTATCTGATACATTATGATTGGTCTGTACATAGCTATTCACTTTTAAGTTCCACTGGCTCATCTTCCCATGTAAGCTCTCTTCCAATAAGTTTTTTAATTGAACCTTTTGGAAGTCCTATAGCACAGGAGTCGAAAATATTTTCAATACACCACATAGAATCCACCCAATCTCGATAAGGCTCAGTACTACATACACATTCTGTACCATCTTTATCTACTGCTAACCATGCCATATTATTCCTCCTTTATACCGAATGGTGTTCCGTCAGCAAACGTGTCTGATGCAAAAAGAGTTTTGAATGAAACATTGTCATTATTTGAAAAGAAGCAGCCATTATCATCAATTTTTGATATGAAATAGAAGCGTTTCTCGGATATGGATTTTGTCCATCCGAACGGTTGATGTTTCAACATTTCCTGCCAGCACTCTTCTGCATCATTGAATGGGCGGTACTTGGGCTTTGGCTTGATGCGATATTTTTGTGGTTCATTTATTAAACTTATAATATTAAGTGCAGTTTTCATTTCCAAATCTATCCACATTCCGTTAATTCTTCTACTTTGTATTATTTTACCTTCTGCAAATGCCTGTATAATAGGCAGAAGTTCTTTGGCTTGTTGTCTGTCCATTATTTATCCTCCAATTCTTTAAGATAAATATATACATCTGTAAATGTAAAGTTTGTCAGTTTTTTATATCTATTTACTATATCTTCTACAAGATACCATTTATCTTTAATGATAACTTTCTCACCTATACGAGGAATATTATTGTAACGGCATGTTTCATATTCCAATATGGAATCTTCATCATCCTCTTTTTTATAAAAAAATACATTCATAACAATCCCTTTCTATTTCTACTTTATTCATTTTTCCTCCTCCAATTCTTTCTTGATTTCTTCAAGCAAATCGCCTGTTGCCTTAATCTCAACAATAGTTTTATCGTTAGAACTGATATACATTGTGTCTGTTTTGTTTTCTATGCAGAACTGGCGCAATTTCCATTCTATAAGCCCAAAGATTTCCACATCCGTGATAATGCGTCTGTCATTGAGCATAAGGTTTGGGTTACGTTTAGAAACCTTTGCAAGAAATACGTTGAAGCAAGCTGGGCATATTATATAATCTTGCGCTGACATAATATGTATTGTTTTACCCCTCCCCACTGTCACTGGAGAGGGTGGTTAATTACTTACTCGCAAATGATAGCGAGTTGTCCACAGGCAGCACCGTTCTCGATTTCTGCCTTTGTTGCGATGGCTACAGCGTAATCGTAACCCATTGCATCCAACTGATTCTTAATTTCTGTCATTGTTGTTAAAATTTAAAGGTTTATACTAAATTTACTCCTTCGACAACACCATTGCCGAGGTGGTTTTTCTCTGAGATATTGTTAGGGTTGATAGGAGACAACTTCACAAAGAAATGTTCCTTATCAAACCATTCCTTCAGCTTTTCAGCATCGAAATCAGACGTATCAACAAGAGTGAGGTTGATGGTCGTTTTCAGATTGCTTTGTGTGCGTATCTGACCAAGCTCTTTGATTGACATCTTGTTCTTGTATGGAATGAGCCAGTTGCGCTTCTCGTCATCGAATGAGTGAAGGCTTATCTGGAGAGTGATATTATCCTTGATGAAGGAAAAATCACTGCCCTTAATACCAATCGTTGATACATAATGATGAGTGTTAGGGTATTTCTCCGTAATAATACGGATGGCCTCCTTGACCGCATCAATATTAAGGAACGGTTCGCCCATACGAGTGTAGTTAATCTTGAACTCCTTTGCCTTAGCAGGATCTGCACTTCCAGCATGACTGATTGCAAATTCCACCTGGGCAACAATCTCGTCAGCTGTAAGGTTACGATAACGCTTCATGTTGCCTGTTGCGCAAAACTTACACCGAACTGGACATCCAGACATTGTTGACACGCCAATCATCCAGCGTTCTGCGCGATCCCCAAGCTCATTGTTGTCTAACTTGTTTTGATGTCTGCCTATTGCATCCTTGGTGTAATAAGGCAGGAAGGTGTCGGTGGTTTCAACGAGGAAACCATCTTCTAATTGAAGGCAATACACAACACCATTCTTGAATGTTTTCTTTCTTAATTCGTTCATTATGATTTATAAATTCCTTTATTTATAAGGTTTGACATTTCTTTCTCAAAATACTGGAGTTGCGATGTTTGCAACGCTGCAATCCATTGTTTGCAATATTTCAAATACTTATGGTGGTTGTTCACTCTAAAACGCCACTCCAGATAATTTTGTAAGCTATAGCTCATATCAATACAATTTTATTCGCCTTATGGTAATAAATCTGATATATAGCACCATGCCATAATATGATTGCGGTTGCAATGTTCCTCCCAATCGTCAGTCCATGATGCACTATCAATCTCATAGCATTTCCCCACATCGCAAAACTCAGTGACAATAAACTCGCCTTTCTCTGGTTCTTCCTGGCAGCTATGCCAGATATTCTTTTTGAACCAATCAATACCATCCTTAAACGCTTCACGTCTTGCGGAAACATTGCAGCCTTCATCAATTTCTGGCTCATGTCCTATGTAGTTGTTGGCTGCTTCTTGTATTTTCTGTTTATCAATCATTGCTTTTTACTTTTTATTTTCTGCAAACTTTTCAATCTCGCCCTTAATGGCTTCAATCTTATCTACAAAACCATCAAGTGTGTCCATAGCTTCTTGCATGGAATCGCCAGTTCTGGAACATTGCAAGCCTTCAGAAAGATTGTTAAACGCCTCATCCTCTTCAGAATGAATATCTTGGATGACAGCAACAGCTTCATCAAGAGCTGATGTTGCGTCATATAATTGTTGTCTACGTTGTTTGTTCATATATTTACATTAACGAAGTCGTAAATAATTCTTTGTTCTGCCGCACTTAGTACATTCATCGTAAGAAACTACGCTGCCTATGCGATGTTCGTAATGATGAATACAAGTAATGTTTTGCTTCCACCATTTTTTAATGAATAAGACAATATCTCCCACCATATTATCCGATTTTCATTGTTGTGCCGCCAATAGTAATTGACACAATCTTTGCGTCTGGTTGCTTTGGTAACGGCTTAAAAATTTCTGGATATTTGAACCACATATCACTTTAATAGTTGAAAATTAATATCAATCACGAGTTTTGATTTGTCTTTCTTGGATATTCCTTTGCTCATCGCATTATAGCAATCATCAAGCATGGCGAGCATGATGCGATTGCTCTCTTCATGTGTCATGGATTCCCAGGATATATTCATAGAATCAGCCAAATCACGAGCCAGTTGGTAAAACTTGTTGTCAACTGGAATTTCGTTGACATCGTATACCGCTGCATCGCCACTGCCGAAAAGATATTTCGACAGCTCGATGTAGCGGAAATACGAGTCTTTAACTTTTTCAAGCTTTTTGCCCATTGTTACATTTTGACTGGACGTAAATCTCACGAAGTTTCAGCATAGACTGGATGAGTGAATCTCCAGTTGTCTTGTCGTTCGGAACAGAGATAACCACATCGCCATAAAGGATGACAGGCTTGCCGTCAAAAGAACTGATGTTGAAACGAGCAAGAGCGTCACGTTCTGCAAACTGTTTACGTTCCGCTGCGTTAGAAGCTGCTCTCTGTGCCTTGCACTTGCTAATAAAACTTGTGATGTTGTCGATTAAAAACATTGTTACATAAGATTTTCATATATTTGAATTAAAGATTCCACTGGTAATTTCTCCAGCGGCACGTCAATTGAAGAAGCAGGGTTTTCAAATTTATCGCCATAAACAAAACATAGCTGAAGAGCTGGCTTGTCATCTTGTGACATCTGTAGGCACACACCAACACATGAATTTACCCCTACAGATTCAGCATCGCCACTTTCGTCTGCATAGCGCATAGGCGTATCGCTATAAATCTGTTTGTGGCACTTGAAATCATAATTGATAAGGTAGATGAGCTTGTCTTTTATCTGCTGAACAGATGAGATATACGGAAGCATATAGGCATGACGAGTTGTGTATTCTGCACCGTTATACAACTCGTCTTCCTCGTCAGTAAGATAAAGCGCATCACCTCCAGCCAACTCGACAACACTGTCTGCGTAATACAGATTGACAGGGTGTGGTTGATATTTGACATCGCCAAATTTCTCCCAACACACAAGTTTACCAAGATATTCGTAATCTTGGTTTTCCATAGCATCATTACGAAGACGCTCCAGAACTTTCTTGTTTGTCCGTAGCTTCTCATAAGATGGATAAATCTCCACACGAATACCACCCTCCTCACAGCCATTGTCTTCAGCATCCTTTCTGGCAACTATGGCTTGATTTGACTTACTAACGGCATAATAAATGCCATCGCCATTGTATTCCAACTTTTCGACACCATATTTGTCCAGAATCTCTTGTAGCTGTTGTTCTGCTGTTTTTATTGTTTTCTTCATTTTCTCTACTTTTAAGTTTAACACCACGCAAGCACTTTGGGAGTCATCCAATAAAAAGTGTATTGTGGATATTCCTGTTTAAGAATCGCCAAGACACGACCTCTTTGTGGGTGCTTGGACAGTTTAACGTGATCGTCAGAAACCACAAAATCTCGTTTGCTGACCATTCCATATATAGGCAATGTAGCTTTGATAAACGAGCTAATTGTTCCGATGGCGTTTTGTCTTCTTTTCACTCAATTTTCCTGTTTTGTATAGTTGATGTTTTCTTTGTCTATATTTTCTTTTAGCTTCTGCCCAATAAGCAGCAGAGCGTTTCTTTTGTGCCGCACGTTGTTGTGGGTTCAAAATCGACTGCACAAGACTCTTGCTAACATTGAACATTTCTGCCAGCTTACGTTGGCTATATCCTTTATCAGCAAGAATCTTCACAGCCTCTCTCTGCTCATTGGAAAGCTTCCTACGCTGGTCTAACTTTGTACCAGCGATAGGAATACTTTCTGATTTATATGGCATTAATATGAGCTTTCTACTATTTTAATAAGATGCTCCTCATCGAGTTTCCACTCGTTAGGAAGTATGAAAAAGGCAATCTTATCGTCCATTGCGAACGCCTTGTCTTCCATTTCGTCTCCAGCATACATGTGAGATAAAATTTCGTCCTCCAGCGTTGTATCTGCAATCGTGACATCTAACTCATCTTCCTTGCCAGCGAATATAGTTATGTCCGCTGCACGATATGATTGACCATTCCATTCAATTTCGTAAGTGTTCATGGTTTATACGTTGATTTTCTTTGTCAGCTCGCCAGTATAGCCAAGTTGACGTAAGTACTCTATAGCGGACTCTTCAGTAAATGGCGAACAGTTACCATTTTCGCTCGGCGATGAAAAATCGCCTCGCTGCAATGGGCTAAATGCGGAGACTGCCCTCACAACGACGCTGCCGTACTTGTTGCTGTTGTAGAAGTTACCATTACCGAAGTAGACGTACCACGCGTTCCAACTGTAGCCCTCGGAACTACTCCAGCCCCAATCATCTTCATCGAACTGGTCGGCATCAAGCATTTCAAGTACCTCGTTCAATTCATCACGATAAGCGATGATTGTTCCAAGTTCATACAGACTTGGGAGATACCACTGGAGGTTGCCTTTCTTGTACTGCCAGCAACGCATAGCAGCAGTCATGTCTTCGCCATCTTCCTCGTTCTGCTTCACGATGTTGCGAGTAAGCTCCAGACCACTCAATGTCTGCAAGGCTTCTGCTTCACCGCACTCCTTATTGAAGACTTTGCGGTTTCCATCGCTGCACCAGATTTCATTCCACTGGTCAAGAGAAATAACCATACCGATTGCCTCAGTCTGGAGAACTACACCGATTACATCGGACTTTGATACACGCTGTGCCTTAAAATCTGAGATTGAAAGGACACCATTGATTGTTTTAATCGAAATTGAATGTTTCATAACTTATAATTATTTATTTGTTATAGAAAGTTCTTGCATAAGAACTTGATTTGTTGCTACTTTATCATTTTTGTTCATCTTTAGCCATACTTCAGTTTCATCACCCCAAGGATAACCATCATCCTCTATGCTGTCCACATAGAACCAATCAGACGATTCTCCAGCAGGATCATTCCACCAAACCTTTGCGCCAGGCTTAATAAAACAGTGATAATGTTCTTCTTTCTTTTTCTGGAGTTGGCGAGAAATGTCAGTTTCAGCTAACTCCAGAAGACGAGCTTCGATTTCCTCATACTCGTCAGGGTTTTCTTCATCTGGTTTGCGAAGCCACACAGTTGTGTCTGGGTTATAATCTTCTGGAGCATCCTCAATTCGGATAACTTCATAAAAATCAGCATCCCACCACTCATCGAGCCACCAGAAAGCTTTACAGCCAACTTTTAGCCAAGACCAGAACTGGGTGTAATCTTCTTCGTCCAGCTCATTAAGCCATATATCTGGACATTGCCAAGCAAGTTCGCTAAACATAGCGTTGCACAACTTCTCGTTATAACCGCACTCCAAGAGAAGAGAAGCGTGAGTCCAACAACGATCAGTTGTAGGAGAGTCATCAAAACACGCTTCCTCAGCATAACAAGGTGCATCCCAGTCTTTTTCGTATGCTTCAGAATCTTTGAAGAATGTGCCGTACAAATCACCGATATTAGCATATTCTGGAGTGATGATGTATTGTCCATTCGCTTTACGAACAGAACCTATTTTAACTTTTTGCATGATGCTCTTTCCTTTCAATCCAACTATGAACCCATGAAATGTCTGTAATTCTCTTCAACGGAATCATAGCGTCTTCATTTTCGTAAACGTTGATATACATATTACCACAAGCAGGACTGCCATCTTTATCCTTATCAGCAGTTAATTCAAAGTTCAAATCTGGAAAGTGTTCGTTCCCATTTGAACCAAACCACCAATCCCAGATGTCATCATAATGAGTCAAATCTATCTGATCGAGGTAAATACGCTCATTAAATACCTCACCAGAATACTTAAACTGTATGGCAATGAAGTCACGCTGTTTAACTTCTTTCTCATGTATCTCAAAATTATCCCACTTGCCATTTGTCGCTGTTATTTCAACCTTCCAGTCTTCTTCATTAACGCTAACTTCCATTGAATGAGAAAGATATTCGTAAGGTGTGCCGTATGACTCTGACAATTCAACATTACGAGCTTTCTGCATACATAAAGTAGCTTCTCGCAAGTCAAAGAAAACCCCAAGAATTTCAAAATTGAAATCTTCCCAAAAAGTGTTTCCCCATTCTTGGGTAACTACATAAATCTTATCTTTCATATTCTAAACTTTTCAGCCCATTCGTAAATCACACTCTCGTAATCCTCACCGCCATTCTCCATGTAAGTTTCCCAGCCATTTTCTAAGCAAAGTACGTTTTTCACTTCCCAAGAAGTAAACGCTTTAGCATAGTCAATAACTCTTTCTGCATGTACTGAAAGGCTTTCGTCTTGGTTAATCTGACCGATAGCAAATGCCATATTTACCAGATTTATACCGTTGTGAGTGTATTGCTTTTTGTTTGTCATATTGCATTATTTGTAAGTACCGCAAACAATCCAAACGTTGTAGCCTTCTTGCGCCCAGATATTAATGTTATGCAGAGTTTCATCTGGCTTCAAACCAGTATCGCCTTTCAAATCCTCCAGGAACCACGAAATATTGAACTCTGGAAGTTCGTCTTGCATTTCATTGACTTTCTCCTGCTGCACAAAATTCTGCATGGCAATGTAAGAAGGGAAAGTGTAGAAACGGTTGCTGACATGCTGTGACTTATCTCCACGATTCCACACAAAAGCCGCAAACTTATCACAAGAAACAGGAACGGAAATAACTGTCCAATACTCTTCCAGATATTGTGAGCTGGAATGATAAACAGCCACCACTTCCATATCTTTGCCATAGTCAACAGCATTATTAGCAGCCTCAATGTCTTCAGCACGATAGAAATGTACAGTGTCTTGCGGTATAGCTTTAGTAGAAAAAGCCTTGTCAATAGCTTCATCATCACAGCAACACTCGCCAATATACTTAACACTCATTCCACCATCACCAGTACGGTCATGGTAAAGAACGAAATATTCCTTGTTTGGAGCATCAAGCTCATTGCAGAACTTCTCATACGCAGCTTTTCTATTAACATCAACGATAGCAAACTGCTCCAGCCACTTGATTTTACGCTCCAGCTTAGAGTCTTGTGAGAGCTTGAACAAGATTCCGTACTTCAATGCAATGTCAAACGGATAGTCTGTTCCATCACGTCCATCACCGCAATATTCCGTAATCTCTTTCTGCATCCAATCCGTGCTTTGAACCTGGAATAATGTAGGATAAGACATTCCATACAAGTTATTCGTTGAGATAGCGTAGCCATCGTAGAACCGCATTGTTATTGTATGCGGTTCCTTATCGTTAAAGATTTGCTCATGGCAAACCGTTATTTCTTCTATATATTCCTCCATGATTCTAAGTTTATATTGTTAGCAAAAATTAAGTTGTTTGGCAATAGTTGCCATTTCCTTGTAAGCGATTGCATGGCATCCAGCAATCATAATATCGTTCTGATAACGTTCGATGCGCCATTGCTGTCGCTTGGTTGCGTGAACAATCTCATTGCTTCTACAGAACTCCGTATTCTCGTTGTGCCAACGGTTAATTATAAGCCATAGACGCTTACATTCTTTAAGCGGTATGGTAATTCCTTTAGAAGTGACCACGTTCTCGCCATTGTCAGCAACTCTCAATAACACATTGCCACCATAGAACACCGTCATAGACTTATTCCAGAGCGAAGTGTTGCCAATCAAGCCTTCATGCCACAACTGACGTATGCCTTCATCGCCCTGTGCTTTGAGGTGTTCTATGTATTCACGTTTTGCTACTTGTTCTTTCTCCCATGCCAGACGAGCCTTTTCTGCCAATTCTACACGATGCTCATAATTATAATCTTGCTGACGCAATGTTTCGAGCATTTCAGCACGTTTTGCACGAACAAACGCCTTTTGCTCCTCTGCGGACATTGAGCTAAACACCTTGTATTCATCGTCAGAGAGTTCCTTCTCTTCGTTCCAGCGATTAAAGGTATATTCAACACCGTTGTAATTGAATGATGAGAACGTGTGCTTGTATTTATGTCTCCAATCACTTTGCCAACCACGCAAACCAATGAAAATCTCCAGGCGTTCTTTGGCTTCTTCTACACGTTTGTTTCTCAATCTTCTATCTTCATAGAGAAAAGCGTTAGCCAAGTTTTTCTTTCTTGTTTCAAACAAGAAAGAAACCAAATCACCTTTTTTACGATGCTGGAGGATTTGTTTACCAGTAAACCCCTTACCATCGCAATAGCGATCAAGCGAATGGGATATGAGTGTGTTATTCTTCGGCCAACGTGCGCCATTTTTTTTGCCATAACAATATGGATAAGGGTCATACCACTTTCCCATATTTCTATTGGTTTCAAAGCCACACTTATGGTTGTACTTTGCTGTGGTGTCAGACATTCTGATTCCTATAGTTCGATTATAATAAGCATCGTATGTTCCACCACCACAAGCTATGTCAACAAGAGCTTTCAAATCTTTCTCTCCAGCTATCAAAGCCTTAACCACCTTTCTAAATGATGTCGGGTTTGCTATATAGAAAAACATCTTCAAATTTTCGTTCTTGATACGAAGCACCTTTGAGAATGAAGTAAGTGGGAAATATTCCATAAAACTCATTGCCTTATAAAAATACTTCAGCGAAAACTCTTTCTCGATTTTCAGAGCTTTAGAGTCCTTGAACGCCAATAAAGAATCATAGATAGACTGGAGGTTTTTCATTACGAAATTCTTTGCTATTGTTTCAGTAATCTCACCATTCCAGTTAGTAATTCCATCCCAGCCGTACATAAACTCATCACATGATGCAGAGAACTTAACCGCATATTTGGGAATTGCACCGAAAGCATAGTTTTGATGCTTACAAGTAGAATTTGAATAACTACCAGTATTCAGAAAATAGACAGGCGTATTGTTCTTAGTGTACACAATCTCACCTATAACGGTAGAATACGACTTAATTTTACTACCATTGAAACTGTAATATCTGTCACCTTGGCGTGATTTTAATTGATGCGCCCAGTTATGACCGATGTCAGAATGATTATATCCCATGTTGTTTACTGTTTTGAGGGTTGTTT
>CAKSEM010000002.1 GCA_934446485.1 uncultured Eubacteriales bacterium
GTGTAGTAAACATAGAAAAAGCACCACATCTTGTGTAATGTGGTGCTTTATTATGGTGGAGGTGAGGGGAGTCGAACGGTCATCTATGCCAACACCACAAACCATCACTGTTCACTTTTATCCACTTATAATGGGCTTTGTTAATGGCTTGTATCACTCGTATATGTCACACATCACCTCGTTTCACTCCCATGATTGCTACCAACATTGCTACCAACATCACCCCTTGTACACTACGTCACCTATGCTCACTCGTTGAGGCACAAAAAAGCGCACCCGAAGGTGCGCTGTATATTTATGAATTTAGCCAGTCCTCAAATGCCTTGCGCGGGATGATGATCCGCTTACCGGAGTATACTACTTTGAACTGATTCGACTTTGCTAACGCATATGCTTGGTTAATTCCAATACCGAGGTAATCCTTAATATCTTTAACGCTTAGTACCATCTTATCTGCGCCCAGTGCTACCGAATCCGCCACGGTTCTTCCCTCCTAGCGTGCTCACTATAGCAAACTTTATACTCGGCTGTTTGCGTACAATGCGGAACTGGCAGATGCGATCACCGGCCGGAATGAACGTATCCTCAGTGGCGTAGGCCGGGAACTTCCACTCATCCAGATCGCCACAGTAAGCGTTATCAATAACACCCATGGAATTTGCCTGGATCACATGGTACTTCATATAAGTTGAACTGCGCGGCACAACGTGAGCCTCATAACCTGTCGGCAGCTTCATTGCTACGCCAAGTGGGATGAGCTTGAAATCGCCCGCCTGAATACGCACGCTGTCCGCGGCATAAAGATCAATCCAGTCACCCTCACGGATCTTGGCAACTGAGCTGACGCCCTCAACGGTGTATTTGAGTTTGATTTTGTGTGGAAGGATTCGTTTAAGCATGATAGAGATTATAAGCACACTTGTGATAATATCGAGGATCAAGATCATTGTCTCTGTCATAACATTATCTCCTGTATTTATGAGATTTTTTTTGCATATTGATTGCCGGACGCTAGGTCTACGCCAAGTGTGTCGTCAAACCGAGGACACATCGTTGGTATATATCGCCCAAACTTTATGATCACGTTTGGGTACTGTGACAGGCGCCGCACTTGGTCATTCACTTCATACTCGTAATAGCCCGTATAAATAATAAAGGTGTCCATACACCCATTGTCCCGGAACGTGCGCAATAGTGCGAGCACCTCGTCTATCTGCAACATCGGTTCGAGGCCGCCGATCACGACAGCTTCTGTGATGTCGTTGCTTTGATAGAGTTGATAGAGTCTTTTGTCATCAATGTTATAAGCGCTGCCGAACAGGTCATGGTTCTGACAAACAGAGGGCGGAAACCCGCCCTCCTTACAACACTTAAAGTCACATGATACAGAACCGATGAACAAACTTGGCTTCTTATAGTTGACAAAATCCTCAACTACAATGCCGCTCACCCTCATTTGAGGTCATCTCCAACAACGTCAAACCAGTCTCGCATCGCGAATTCCGCTTTGCGCTCTTTGGAATATGTTTTTGTAGGAACGAGGAATCCTACGATACGCTGGTAAGTCGTTTCCATTGGTTCACCACACACAGGGCATGTCTTACCATAAAATCCGTGATTATGCTTGCAAGCGCTGATTCTGAGGTTAAAGGCGAAATACTGTACGCCAGCATCGGCGACATAATTTAACATCTTCCACGCAGTGTCAAAGTCCTTGAACGGTGCGTCAATGTTTACGTGCATGATCGAACCACCATTACACGCTTTGTCAAGAATCGCACTCAGTCGAATCTTTTCATATAGTGTTGTCTTTACACCAAGTGGAATCCACTGATTACCATACAAAGGCAGCTCATATGCTTCATTTGGGAATAGGAGTTTGTCCTTCTGCATAAGTACCGCTGCCGCGCGCTCACCGGGGATCTGCTCGATGTTAACCATATAAGACTTATCTGAAGTGAATGCAGCCTTGGCCTCGTTGAGCACAGACATAACATCCGTTGCAAATTCCAACCCCGCATCTGTGTACGTCGTGTTACCAAACTCATCGGTGATGGTAAACCCATACTTCTGAAGGGCTTCGTACAGCCCAATAATACCGATTGTATTATACTGTTTATCCATGTGCATGATTCCCAAAGAATAGTTTGGCAACAACCCCTTCTCCACATTGCGCTCAATAATATGCCTTACGCAATCAAGAGCCTGCATACACAACAACGCCTTCTCGCTCAGGGCTTCCATATATTCTTCGGTGGTATCACATTCATACGCGAGTCTGGCAAGGTTGATCGTATTAACCTTCACACTACCCACCTCAAGAGCTGTGCCACCGATGCTATTGAAGTAACCGAGGTTCTTTACGTCTGAAACCAAGCGGCAGCAGTTGCTGAGGCTTGTAACGTCGTCGCTAATAAAGAAGTTGCTGTCACCCCACTGCATATTGTGTTCGCAGCACCATTTAGCAAAGCCCTCATCAACAAACTTGCCATCTTTGCGAAGAAGCGCATATGTAAGTACGGGGAATGTCATCATGTTCTCCATTCGAATCTTACTTACCACACGCATAAACGCCTTCTGGTATTCCAGTATCTCATCAATATAGTCAATGATAAACGTGCCGTCTGGATACTCTTTGCCTCCGAACAACGCCTCAAGGTACGGGCGGTCAAAGATCGAAATGTTTGTGAAGGCTGACTGGATACCGCCGCGCAGGAATGGCTGGTTTAAGCGATAGATGAATTCTTGGAAGTGCTGATCTCGATAATACTCTGGGTCACGAAGGACGTAATTCTCCGCGCAATCTTTGTGCCAGAAGTAGAACGAGTAAATCAGGAAGCTTGGTAGGCCAACTGCACCGGAAGAACGATTACACGTCCAGCTCACGAACTCCCCAATAAAATCTGTGAACGTTGTGAGATGCTGTGGCGGTGTAGCGTTGAAGTTATTAATAAAAAATAGCCCACGCTCAACAATATTCGCGATGTCATAAGCAAAACAATAAGACTTTTCCGTTGCATTATACGCATCGTGCAGATAAAAATGGCCGTTCCATTCATTCTCTAGCCATTCCCTCGCAACTTTACGTCCATACTTCTTATTGAGTTCGTAGTAGATTTTGTTGAATGCCAGCAGCTTAGAATGTGGCTTGCTCATCTCGTTTTCGAGAGAAACAATATCCTTATGCCCGACGTTTGCGTTGCCGTCAATACTCGCATCTGCGACCGTCTGCTTGTCTACAAAGTTGTCAATGAAGTCAGTGTAGCTCAACTGCTCATCTCCGAAGCCATTAAGCGCGGCCATATCGGATCCATATTTGTCCTGCATCTGATTATATGCGGTTGTGAAGTCCTTCAGGAGCCTGATGTCAATCTTCATGCCATACACCTCTTAGAGTTTACAAGTCGGGCACACAAAGTCATCGTCCTGCGCATTGATCCAGCGGCAGGCATCTACAAAGTTCATGAGTTCTCCGTCTCCAATATCAATGACTGGCACCTCCGTAATACCCATACTACGCATTACGTCAATGTCGTCGCACTCTTCATATTCGATATTGGCCTTGTTGAGTTTGGACTCCAGCACACGGCAGCGCGGGCAACCTGTTGAATAAATCTTAACCTTCATAATCTTCCTCCATTTTAATATACGACCAAACTGTCTCGACACATTTGTCGAGCAAAATGTTTTTAATGGTGCAATCAGCTTTACGCGCCACGGACTCGAACTCAACTTTATCGTTGTATACTCTGCGGGCGATTTCTCCTGTGCTCGCGCCGCGCTTCTGCATGCGTTGAATACGTACATCACTTGGTACCGTGATATAAATAACCCTGATGCCGCGCTCTCCGTGGTAATGCGCCCGGAAATAATCGATACCAGCCGGGTCAATTACATAAACACAGGCGGCATCGACCTGTTTTTGTGTGGCGAAGTAGCAATGTCCATCGAACACCGTGCGGGCAACCACGTCGAAGTCCTCATTGATTTCCTTAAAGGATGGGTACTGGATTGGGCTAAGAAAGATATGTCCGCGCTCTCCCTCATACCTCGGCAGACGATTGGTATAACTCTCAACTGATGTCAACCCATATCGCTTATTTAGCTCTTCGCACACCGTGGTTTTGCCCGCACCGCTCTCACCCACGATCAGATAGATATTTTTCATTATAGGCCTCCTTCAACGTTGGATGGCGCCCGCAGGACTTGTGCTCTGTGCAGAAGTTGTACGGCTCATGTGCCTCGCATTGGGGCACAAGGTATACGGCTAAGTCAGGCGACACCTTTTTCACCTCATCGCGCATGGCACATGCCAGATCGCGGATTTCCTTCTGCGCGCGAGTACACAGCCGCAGATGGCAAAAGTGCATCAGCTCACGGGCGTTCATACTGACCGCCAGCTTAGTCTCGCAAGCATTTGGCAATACAGCCCTCGCATCCTCATTAGCCGCACCCAGTCTCTTTAGTGCGTTATAGGCAATTGTTGCATGTCCCATCGCATCCTGGAATTCTTCACTGTTGACTCCCGGCGGCTCGATATAGCGGAACCCGTCTTCGGCACAATAACGCTGGCTGCGCACGCTAAACGCTGTGTTACGGTGCCGCGTCAACTGCGCCAGCAGAGCGCGACTCACCCCGGCAACTTCAAAAGAAAAACTGATATGCTCGAATACACTGGTGTGTCCTGTCCGGTAGCAACCTCTTGCGAGTTTGTGTGTGGTCGTCGGCTTACTGTCATAGCACATCGCGGCGGCTTGCTCGACCACATCAAGCGGGTCGTGACTTTCGCCTACGGGCTGAGTGTAGGCGATCAGTTTGCAGGAGAGCTTAACTGCACGCTGTTCTCCCTTACATTGATATGGGGTCTTACCTGCGCCGCATGCGATAAACTCACCGGCCTGGTCTTCCATGCGCTGTCCACACACACAACCGTCGCACACCTCAAGACTTACTTCGTTCATTCCTTCACCACTTTCTAAAGATTCCATGGTAAGCACTTGCACATGCGTGAGAGCAGAAGAGATGCCCTTCGTCGTCTTCCCACACCTCGTCGTCATATTCGCATATAACCTCGCCACACTCTGCGCATTCCCCAAGGATACGGTCTGGCGCGTTTGGACACCTAGGATCACATGGTGTCTGCCAACAAACATTGCACATCAGCCGCGCACCTCGTCCAAGTAAGAGGCTAGCATATCCGCCGCGTGGATCAGTGCCACACCGGGGTATTTCTCCATAGCCTGTGTAAGCGCTCTACTTCCACCGCGCGCCGCTTCGTCGAAGCCACCCATATGCCAGCGAACCATCATCGCTTCCTCGCGGGTTAGTCTCATAAAGGCTTGAATAATATAGACACTCTTTTCGCCGTGACCAAATGGGCACTCATCTTCGATACTGTAACTCGGTACTTGCTGCCACTTGCCATGCTCGTCTTTGACATTACGCACGCCGGGCTTGTAAAAATTCACCTTGCACAGATCGTGCAATAGCGCGGTCAGCGCTACCGTTTCTTCCTGTTCTGCGGTCAGTTGCCCGTATTCACCTTGATATAGGCGCCGCAATCTCTCGTAGACGTGCAGGCTATGCTTACACAACCCGCCTTCACAGCTCAGATGATAGATTGTGCTAGCCGGGGCGGCAAAGAAGTCAGATTTTTCCAGCCATGCCAGCAACTTATCCGCACCTTCGCGTTTAATGTACTGCGTAAAGATGCCAAGAAATTTCTCACGATCACTCTGCTCGTTCGGTGTCGATGAATCCGAACTCATAGGGGTCTGGCAAACTCCAATCCCACTCTCCGTCACTTTTGTACTCCTTCCTGAACACGTTTCCGTGCCCTCTAGCCTTGAAAAAATAATAATCCGCGGGCAACGTGCGACCTACGCCGACATAGCCTTGCTTTTCCAACTCCCACCGCCGCACAACATCTCGCGTAATATCCATCAGCTCGTCCGTCACTGGGTAGCGTGCCTTGTAACCATGGAATTGAGAATAAATGACGACCTCCCCGATTGTGTCAGGGAAGTCGTCAGAATCCAGCCGGTTCAAGATGCACCACACAACGGCGGCCTTCTCAGCGATTGGCACGTCATCGGCTCGGCATTCACCATAGAGGGTGCGGGCGATGCGGCGCATATCACTTTCGCTGATAGAATCCGCGGCGAGTGTTGTTACAGGCATAAAGGTAAGAGCCGCAATCAAAAGCCACACGGCACAGTGTTTAATTCGCATTGTTGTCTGCTCCTGTATTATAACATGATTCGATACGGTTGCGGGCAGCCTCGTAAAAATCTTTATCCTTTTCAAAAGCTATAAATTTGCGTCCGGTATTGATGGCTGCTACGCAGGTCGTACCGCTGCCAGCGCATGGGTCAAGCACAAGATCACCCTCATCCGTGTAAGTGCGAACTAGATACTCGCACAACTCGACAGGTTTCTGTGTTGGATGCAACAAGCCTTTATTGATATTTGGATAATCAAGCACCTGCCGAGGATACCCGGCGTACTCAATCACTCTATCCAGCTTATGGCTAGGACGGGTCGGGTTTACACCCTTCCCATCTCCGTACCTTTGCGGGCGGCTCCACTCTTGATCCACGCGCACCAGACCTTGTGGCCGGTACTTCATATTGACCTTTGCGCCGTTTGCCGTCGAGGCCGGGCTGAATACCGCAATCTCTTCAATATCTTTAAGAGGCTTGAGTTTCGCGTTCGTGTGCCCCGATGGTCTACTCTTACGCCAGTACCACATGTATTTGAACCATTCCTTGTTGCTCTGCACGAGATCAGATGTGAATGGCTGCTGGCAAAACATGACGATGGCACCGTCGGGTTTAATAATGCGGCGCAGATGCGCCCATAATTCATCCAGTGGCAGGGCTTTGTCCCATTTGCATGTTGTGGTGTTGTATGGTGGGTCAGCCAGCACTAATTGCACCGACTGATCTGCCACGTCCACTAGGCCGTGCAGACAATCATCACAGAGTAACAAAGTCATCACCGTACTTATCAATAAAGGCAAGGTCAAACTTAACCTTGAACCTCCGAATGGCGCGCTTCATTGCCACGTCAATGCCAATCTGCTTGTCAAACTCGTCTTCGGGACTACACGATGCTTCCCCGCGGATGCCATTCCACAGTTCGACCTGGGTTACGTGCCCGTTGTTACGAGTGCGATATTCGCCGAAGTTGTTGTAGTAAGTTTCCCAAGCAGACCATACGCGGCGAGGGGCGGGCTGAAGCTGTTCCTCAAACAAAGTGCGGAACTCATTAGACGATACGATGCCAGTTCCCTGATCGTTCGTAAATGTAATGGTGCCATCACTATCAACATGGGTCACTGTAAATACAGTACCCTTTGTCAGGCCAGGGACATCCTGAATGAGCGCAATTTTCGATCCGGTCATAATCATGCGACTTTCTCCTCCATGTTCTGATTCCATTTTTCAACTATTGCGGCTTGTTGTGCTGTGAGCGGCGCATTATAAGTCTGCAATGCCTGCACAATATGGTCATTACGAATTTCGAGTGTTACTAAAGATTTGTCCGGTTCGTCCGCTCTGCGCATAAACATAACATGACACTTGCCGTCAATGACACGCTGAATATATGACACGACGCAATTATGTTGCTGGGCGGCTTCGTCTTTGATGTCGGCGGTGCTCTGCGGATAAATAAAGATGTAATCACCGATACGACATTCATACTCCGGGCGGCGCTGTTTCTGAAACGCAGCTTCATCGAATTGCGTTCTTGCCCGCTCATAGTTACGCCGCATGATGTCGTGCGTGGTCAATAGGTTGCGTGGGTAGCGATCGAACTTGACGCTCACTCTCTTTGCCATATTTATGTAGTCAACATAATATTGAGCTGCCGACACAGCGGTTTGTGCCTCGAACGTACAAATGCGGTCGATATAGGTAATATAATCCAGCGCACGCAGAGTACCATCTTTAATAAGTTCCCATGTGCTAGTGTTCCACCTCCAATGATCACCTTGGAAGACCGCCATCATTTTTTCTTTATAACTCGACAACTCTTCGCCGATGGAGTGATAAGAAAGGATGGTTTGCATAGCGTCGGGATCTTCTTTATATGCTGCCAGCAGCTTATTAGTTAGCGTTAAACCGTGGCGTGCATGTCGGAGTAACGGCTTGGGAATATCAGTAATTTGAACACTGAACCGGGGATCAAACTTTGTGATACCAGCCGCAAAATATTGCTCATGCAGTTTATCTTTGGCCGCAATTCTTAGCACTGTGCTGAGCTTTTTCGTGTTGTGTTCGCATTTATACGTCCAAATCCACCGAAGGTAGTCGGCGTAGCGCTGATCCTCAAACGTGTCGAAAACTTGCGGCGCGTACCACCCATCAAGCTGGCTGTCAAGTGACGTGACGAACTTGCCGCGCAGTCCAATACACTGTTGCTCTGCCAAGTCGTACTTCACGACGCGGCCATCATCTCGCCAGAATTCAAGCATTCGACCATTCTTGACTACCCTCACTTACTTGATCCTCCCGCCGAAAGAATGACAAGTAAGATAACCAATCCGAGATCGATAAATCCAGGAATGAGGACTTGCCACCAATTCCAGTCCAGGAACCCGGCGACCTTAAAGGCAATAAACAGCGCCTGAAGCGTCATAAGAAAGCTACACCCGGAGCGGCGAGACGAATTATTTTCCAAGCTTGTTGTCCTCCTTAAACTCATAATCACCGATGTCTTTATCAAATGTATTTGCTATATCTTCCAGCGCGGCGAGTTCTTCTGCCGTTTGCGTATATAATTCGGGGTACACATCTAGAATGTCAATGCGGCACAGCAGCTTATGCACGTCCGCCAGCAGTTCTTCGTACTCCGCGGCCTCCGACCCGTAACTGAATAGCGTGTCGGCATAAAGTTCTGCTGTCAGAATTGCCTCACCAACAGTATCCAGGCCAGCCTTATAAGCGATTTCGCATGCCTCTTTTAGTTGCATCATATCACCTCCTCTGCATACCCATCGTCTGTTGTATAACAAATATGATGGATGCCCATATCCTTTATGAGCTTGAGACAACTTTTGCATGGCCGCGCGCACCCCAAAGAGCCATCCCGGCGTTGTCTATAAACATAGAGTATAACCTTGTTCCAATCTACGCTGGCCCCCCCCCGCAGCCCACAGAGAGCATGTAGCTCGGCGTGCATGGAGTGCGGTGTGCTGTCTTCAGAAAATCGTTCTCGGTTGTACCGCCGTTGCAATGGATGAGACTTGCAACAGTTATACCCGGAGCCAATCACCTTTCCTTTGTACAAAACAACGCACCCGATGTGGATGCGTTGAAAGTCAGAAAGTGTAGATACGTTGCGCGCTAAGTCGAAGTATCTTTGTTTCATGTTTTTATTGACCGTAATGTTACGGAGTGGTAAACTATGAATGGGTTGGCTGTCCTCGTTTAGGAGAGGGCGGCAGCGGCTACTTGTGCCTCATTTTCTCTGCAAGAGCAAGGTGAGTTACACAAGATTCTCACTCGCTCTTAGCAGAAATTCAATGTTAAGAGAGGTGATAGAATGGAATATCTGCTAGTAATTGCATTGATTATGCAGTCCACCTGCACGATCGGCTTTACTCTGGTTTTGAGTAAACTCCTCAAAATTATAGAACAGATTTCTAAGCCGTTTGGTGCTTAGTATACTTATGTTAAAAATATGAGATATTAGGTACAGTAGCCGCTTGCGCCAACCCGCGCCGCGTACATAGGAGGTGCTCCGCGCGGCGCTTTTTTTTATGCCCGCCGATTACTTTGCGGGGACTGCGGCGTATGCAACACCGCGGGAGATATAGTGCCAGGCAAGGCGGGTAGGCCAACTGCATGTCCAACCCTGGTGGTAAACCTTATTATTGACGATTACGAACTCATACCGGAGAAAATCGTCCACCGACATGAGACGCACGCCGCGCTTATACTTGCTACTCATTCTTCTCCTTTACAATGTTGAAAAGTAGTGGTAGTATTATAAATGGAATTATGATCTGCCAGTTATGTGTTGTGCCGTAGGTACAGACAAGCACGATATTCTTGTTGCGGAGTCGAGGATATTCGTGTACGTCCTCGCACTTATCGACCCACAGAACAGGCGGTGACAAATGATGATTAAAACACTTCAGGCAATCGTTGCTATTGCGACGGCTGTCCTATCTGTTTTGGATTTATTTGTGAAATAATTCCAGAGAGCGGCGCTGCGGCGTCGCTTTTCTTTTTTATGGCACAACACATAACTGGCAGATCATATATTAGTTGATCTGTACTGAAATCAATGGGTGCGAAGTCGCACATTTTGTTCTTTACCAGGAGGGGAGGACATTTGTGTACGTCCTCTGTACCCATCGACCCAAGAGAGCGCCGCTTCGGCGTCGCTTTGCTTGTCAACAAATGTACCGCTCAATCTTCGAGTAAATATCCCGGTCACTTTCCACCCACAGGTCTTCAAATTCCAGCGAGTAGATCGCGCCGAGCAGAGACTTGGCATTCACGCAATGCCCGACCGCATCAACGATCCTCACATCACCACGGATGTGTGATGCGATCTCGGAAAAGTTTTTTGCGTCCTCTACGGTTTCTAGATGAATCTTGTTTCTCAAATAAATCCCTCCAGTGACAAAATAAATAAGCCGCCAACCCGACGACCTAAATGGCGGAGGCTATAGGATTCGAACCTATGATGCGTTTCCGCATGACGGTTTAGCAAACCGTTGTCATAAACCACTCGACCAATCCTCCATATTGGCAGGTAAGAAGTCACTCGCGTACACCCGCTATTGCGTGCGTAACTAAGCCTTCCCTCGTTTCTTGTGGCCTGCCACCACTCACCTCACTCTGGCAGTATGGACGCCCCTTCTCCTCTAGACATCAGCATCTCAGCTTTTGCCATTTGCGCAACAAGGAGTTAGGAGTTGGAGCTGGATAGGAGACTTGAACTCCTAGTCTACGGAGTACAAAACCGTGGCTTTACCAATTAAGCTAACCCAGCGTGGAGCCTCCAGAAGGAATCGAACCCTCACTGACTGATTACGAAACAGCCATTCTACCGTTAAATTATAGAGGCACGACCCAGCGTCCGAAGAACATCGTTGCGCACCGACGAGTTTCTCATAAAAAGCATAACTCACTGGGTCTACTGGTGGACTCTCTGGGACTTGAACCCAGGCGCGACCGCTTATGAGGCGGGTACTCTAACCAACTGAGCTAAGAGTCCATGTGGCAGAGGTGGCCGGGATCGAACCGACATTAACAGAGTCAAAGTCTGTTGTCCTGCCGTTGAACGACACCTCTATGCGGGCTGCTTTCGCAACCCGGTTTGTTTCTTTTGATGTAATTATTATACCACAAATTTCTGGCGTGTGGGGGGCGGCTAGTCAATAATTTCTACGTCATACCCAAGTTTTTCGATGAGTTCTTTGCGGGTTATGCGCCGCACAGAATATGGCACCCAACCGTCCAGATGTAAGAGTTTCATGATCGCCAATGTCATTTCATACGGCTCACCGTTGGAAAAAATAAATCCCTTGCCTGGCACATAAAAAAGATCTTTCTCTGATAGCCTATAAGTCTCATTTTTCTTATCGGCCTCAATCACCATTTGTGCAGTATTCATCTTCATACTCCTTTGCAATCATCAGTAAGTGCTCCGCAGCGCGCACAACCCAACCGCTTTGATATGGGAGGTAGTAACCGGACGCCGATGTGAATTGATGGAACGCCCCGGCAAAATCACCCGTCCCGGCCAGCACCGGATATTCCGCGTTTAGTCGCTCAAGTTCACGCGCCCAGCGATCCCACTGCCTGTCACTGATTAGTGATGTACCACGCCCGTAATAAATGTAAGAATGAATCAGGAGCTGGCGGCGTCGGCGCACCATCAGCTCCAATACTTCTTCATCAGTCATCTGCCCGCATCTTCCTCATGCGTTCCGCGGCTGCTTGCCTCACTTCTTCAGATACCTGTCGAGGTGGGCTGATCTTCAGCCATTTAATTGGGACGTGCGCAAGAACACTTCCGTCTTTGTTATGAGCAACGATCTTTACATCGTCCGGATATTTTTGCGCCCACACGACAACTCGCTTAATCCATTTCGGTTCGGCTGTGTAGAACGTTCCGATCTTCTCTCCGGCTAAATGATTCCACGCTGTCTCTCTTAGTTCTGCCATAATGTCACCCTTGTTAGATATCCCAAGTTGGGATATCTCTTTCTGCATCGGAATAAGCCCACCAAGTTTCGCCGTACTCGAATGACCAAAATGCGCCGTCTTCGGTGTATGCAAAAACATGCTCGGAGACGGGATCGACATCAATATACGCTCCGGCATAAATTTTGCCGCTGCGAATGTCCATAACGTACACAGGATTACATAGCCCGCACATGTGCCCCATCGTGATGAGGGTTTGGTATGATAGTGGTTTAATCATCAAACCGCCACCTCCTGATCCTGAGCTGAGATCGCCAAGGTCACATCTCGCAGCATCAGGTAGTCAATCATGGGGTATCTATCATCGTCATATCTATCGTCTGCGGTTTGTACGCCGATCATAATGCCTTCGCCAGTATCTACAATTTCGGTGATATACACACACTCGCAGACTTCATCTGGATCGGTTTTATCTGTCCACAGCCTGACAACTTCGTCCTTGTGTTTTTCGTGCCACTGTTCAAAAGTCACTTTGATTCCTCCTAAAAAATGTATTGATACCCGGTTATCCACCAATACCCGCTCTTATCCTGACGCATATCGCCGCTTCCAACCTCGATAAAGTCTCCTTCCTTGAATGGAAATTGCTCAAATGTGCCGGGGCGAATGCTCACGCGCGCTGTCTTACCGCTGCCGAGCGATTTGCAGTCCACGCGGTAACACCACACGCTGCCTGTCTTACGACTTGTCAAGCCGATTGGCTTCGACGTGATGATGAGTTTGCCACGGTCTGCTTTTTGCCCAGTGACCAAATCGACGTAGCCGAGACGTTCCTTTTGTAGGGACGCCTTTTGCTCTAGTGACAAGTCGCGGATGTCAAGCGTGCGTTGATGTGCTTCGTATTCGTATAGGATTGCCGGTAGGTCTATTATAGCATAAGATTTGGCTTCTTTGCCCGCCTTGGTCTTATCATTTGCGTGTGGGCGGATAAATTCTTCATAAATGCCCGCCTTGGTTTTTGTAACACTCTTTGCGTCGCCCCACTTGAAGAAGTCCAAGCAGTCAACAATGTTATTAAGCAATGTGATTGGGCCGAACTCCGCAAAAAAGTCAATGTCGATGAGGGCGGCACGCTGATCTGACCGCAGGCTGGTTTCTTTGGTGCAGGCTAACATAACGTCCGTGAACGTGTCCCAATGCGGGCGGCTGTGCGCAAGCTCATACAATTCGTTAGGCACAGTCGCATTCAAACTCTTGACAGATGCTACGCCCTTAGTGATAGTGCGCGCCTCGACGTCCATGAAATAATCGCTCTTGGAATGTCCCCAGCGCGGCGGCAGAATTGGTATCTTGTATGCCCCAGCGAGAGCGGCGCCGTTCGCCACGTCGTCATCATTGGCAGCGTTGTTCAGCAGTGCGGTGATAAATTCCAGCGGATAATGATAACGCAGATAGGCGCATAAGTAACCTACCATACAATACGCAATCGAGTGGTTGTCAGTTCTCCCATGACTTTCATCACGGCTTAGACTATATCTTGCCTTTATAGGCCCCTCCGCTTCGGCTTATTGCCTACTCTACTCAGTTCAGCTCATGCTGCTTTTCGATAGTCGTTACACTTTCATATTGATCAATGATATTTGAGTGAAATTCAGGCCATCATATCTGTTTGAATTTCTTTCATATAACTTACCAATTAGCTTAGCACGGTATTACCATGACCCGAAGGTTTTAGGCTCTCTTACCACCTTGGCCTTACGACCTAGTTGACCGTTTTCAAAGGGTACGGGCGCAACTCCACCCAAACATGTAACTCGATGCGTCTTCAATAATCTTAATGAATTCTTTTGCTTCGGCCTCCGCTTCCTCGCGCGACCTGTCCGACTTGGCACAGTACCCGTCGAGTATCTTGGGCATTGCTTTTTCCAGGATCTCTGGCTTTTTACGGGCAATACCGCGTCGCACAGTGTCAGCTTCACTCCCGCTAAATCCGCAAATTTCAGTCAGGAACTTGATGACGTCCTCCTGATATACAAGATAACCATTGTTGTCCGCTAGGAGATCGTCTATCAGTTTTGACGGGTTATGATGCTGCTTATGTCCAAGCAAGTCGTCTCGGTATGACGCGCCGGACGGGCGAATACACGCTGTCACCAGTGACATACCGAAGATATTGTGCGGCTTAAACTTTCGCAAGCTGTCGCCCGCATACGGAGATTCCATTTGGAAGATAGCCGTAGTGTTCCGCCGCATATCCTCCCAAACCTCCGGCTCATCCCAATTAATCTCGTGCGCTCTCGGATATGGAATACCTACTAACTTGCAAGTATCCGCGATAATCGCCACATTGCGCAAAATCAGGAAGTCAAACTTCGCAAGACCCGCTCCATCATGGATCTCATCCATGTCAATCTCTAGACATGACATATCGTCTTTGTAGAACGTGCCGAAGTTATCCGTAAGCGTTATGGGCGAGATAACAATACCCGCCGGATGAACGGATTGCGATACCTTTGTGCCAACCAAGCCATCATAATAATAGAAGAGGTCTTTATACTTTTTCTTCGTCCCGTCCGGATCGGCACTATACTGCTTCTTGATGTCGTCAACCTTTTTCAGCGAATACGGACATTCCTGCGGATTAGTGTCTGGATGTGTCTTCTGCCATTCGGAGGCTAGTGCGCGGCCAATATCATCAATCGCAGCCTTGTCTGCAATGGTGCCGTAAGACGGTACGCGCGCCGTGTATGCTTCACCGAATCTGTTGATGATGTATTCGAAGATGCGCGGTCGGTCGGTATCAATAACGTCAATATCAATATCGCCAATCTCCACGCGATCTTCGTTTGCAAATCGAGAAGCGACTGTTTTCCATATCGTAGGATCAACATCTGTAATGTCTGTGATATAGGCAATAGTAGAACCGCACACCGAGCCACGACCTGGCCCAACAGGAATACCATTGTCACGGCACCAGCAGATTAGCTCGCTCATGATGAGCATAAACCCGCACATGCCGATCTTGGTGAACACCTTCTTTTCGTCCTCGATATTCGCCCGCACTTGATCTAACCTCTCCGGTGGAATAATACCGGTGGCAACCTTCTGCGCCAGCATATCGTCGATGCGCGCGAACCATCGTTCTCTGTCAGCTTCGGCGCTGCCATAAAGAATCGGGTATTTGATGCTCGGATCAATCGGCACATCCTCTACCATATCAGCCAGCCTATTGGTATTCTCAATCGCTTCGCGCCACTTGTTTTCCGGAATGGCGTCCTGCACGCGGAACATCTCAGCTAGTTCATCATACGATTTATAGGTGAGGTCAAACTCGTCCTCCTGCGCAAACTCGATCTTCTTGCTGGCTAACAAGATTTTACGGCACTCGGCTTTGTACTGATTCAGTGAGTGTGTGTCTGTGCCCGCGATCAGTGGCTTCCCGTACTGTTCGCTCATAAAAAGCAAGCGCTGGTTGTATTTGATCTGGTCGATGTTGTTGTGCGGCTGGATTTCGTAAAAGTCGTAATGCCGCGCCAATTTTTCGTATACCTTATTGTCGCCTTCATATTTGTTGAGCGGTGACGCAAGGCAAGCACTAATCTTGATAACATTGTCCGAGATGCCAAGAAATTCATCAAACGTAATACGGTTCTTATAATAGAAATGATTCGCGTCCGTCGATGCCATAATCAGCTTATTGATCTCTTCGCGCCCATGCTTGTTACGGGCAATCAACACTGTGTGGTAGTTGTCGCGGATTTTTTCTTCTCCGATTTTCTCGGTTAAGTATGCTTCAACCCCCCACAGGAACTTGATTCCTTTGCTCTCACAGTACATTTGTTTACGCATCCAGCCGATCGGGCGACCATGCTCGGTTGAGCCAATCGCCTTCTGACCAAGCTCAACCGCGCGGTCAACATAATCCTCGAAGTGTGTGCAGGAGTCTAGCAAACTGTAATCCGAGTGTACATGGTAAGCAACGTAGTTACTCAGCTTTATCACCTCCAAATACTTCATCTAATGGGTCGGGGATTGGATATGCCAGCGGTGATTTATACTCTCCTTTATCCCATCTATACTGGCGCCCGTACTCAGCGGGGGTTGTAAAGAACCGCCGGGACGGTACATCGTAGAACATGCCGCAGGAGAAGCCAGCGCGACCACGCAATCTATCCTTGAGCACTGTGATCTTCACATCAGACGGGTCTGGTGGGGCGATCATCTGCCCCTTCATATTGTATTTACCTTCTTTTTCCTGTTTCGTGACGCGCCGCAGTGAGATGGTGCGGTGCGCAAGGTTAATGATATTACTGCTGCCAGCTAGGTCATATAGGCCGACCTCAGTCCCGGCCATCATCTTACGCGGATGTGCCACCAGGATAACCGCAACGTCGTATTTCATCGCAAACTGGATAAGCTTACTGATCGCCTCTGTCTGCTTTTTCAGTTCGTCATTCGCGCCCGCACCAATGTCGATCGTCATCAGATTGTCGAGGATGAGCAGCTTGACTCCGTACTTGCGCACCACATCGGTCATGCTGCCGATCAGATCATCCAGCTTGTTGCTATCGTTGTCGTTATAGACGTACCACTGGCCACGGTAGTAATCATTAATATCACGCTTAACGCCGGGGTCAACCTTGAAGTAGTGTGCGCCGTTACGATCATAGTGTTCTGTCAGATGGCGCGGACCAGCGAGGATATAGCTGAACCAGTTTTTACTCATCCAGCCCGGCAGTTCTCGACTGAACAGCCAGCAGTTATGGCCTGTATCCATGGCGTTGCACACAGTCTGATAAAGGAAGCTCGTCTTACCGGCGCCGGGCATACCGGACACAATCGTGAGCGTCCCGTAAAACAACCTCATGAGTTCCTTATCGATCGCTTCAATGCCGAACTGCACGCCGTCAATCTGGTCTAGGTCTACGTCATCGATGTCTGAAAGGTCGGTTACACTTGCAACCGGCGTGTCCTTGGCGTTCAGGATTGCGGACAGCAAAGCGTCTTTGCCGCCGTAATACAGCACTTCATTCAGATCTTTGACCTTGACTACCTCACCTGTTTCTTTGTTGGTCATCTCCGACGGAATTTGCACATATTTCGTGCGCCACGATCCAAGTCGGTTGACTACTTCCTTATTCATCTTCTGCCCTGGTTCGTCATTATCGCCAGCCACGATGATACTGTCGAACTGCTCAAGGAAATCCCAATTCTCTTCGATCCATGTGAAATTATTCGCCCCAAACGGAACACTTACTGCGTTATGATAACCGGCTTCAATGGCCGCCAGCGTGTCCATTTCGCCTTCGCAGCACAGTAGCGGAGAATCGGTACTGACGCGATTCATATTAAAAAGGAGCGGGGTTGTGTCCGCTCCTCTTTGTGCCCACATCTTTGATTCGCCCGCCGCCTTGTTGATCTTATGGGACGGCCGGTACTTTACGTTCGTCAAGACGTCGTTCAGGTCATAGTAATTAAACACACAATTCCCGTGAGCGTCTTCCCGCACGTCGGCATAATCTACCGTGCTCTGACTGATACCGCGGGTCTTCATATAACAGTACACATTCTCTTTGTTATTTAGAGGCTCTTCATGCGGATATTTGTAATCCCGCTTCGACGGCACTCCTTGCTCCCCGAACACATAAGGGACGTCCGCCGCCTTAAACAGTTTCTGCACAGCATCCAGGAATGAGATGTTCTGCCCGCGCATCGCCGCCTCAATAAAGTCAAAAGATGCCCCGCACCCGAAGCACTTGCATCTATGTCTCTTGGTATCGTAGATAAATGACGCAGTATCTTCGTGATGTACGGGACATTTGCATTTCATGCGCGTTTCATCGATCTCTTCAACGTTTAGGAACTTTGTGATAAACAGGAAGTTTTGATCCCCAAGTTTTTCTTTGGCCTTTTGTATAAGCTCCTTTTCGACCAGCATCCGGCGCTTCTCCCTTCTTACTGCGCGGGCACAAATTACCCACAGAACACAGCGTATCGCAGAAGAAGTCGCCGTGATCTTCTCCTGCCAGTTCAACTTTATCCAAAAATTGTTCGTCGGCGTACATCGCATTAATCGTATCAATGAACCACTGTTCCGCGGCCTGCATCTCATGCAGATCGAACTTAATTACCTCATGCTGGCGTGCTCGGAACATATTGAACTCCATCTCAATTGGGTACTCCCCATAATTGTCAAATACCCAACGAGCGTAAAGGTAAAGCTGGAGGGCGTAATGCTTTTTCTCTTCATCGCTCTTAAAAGATCCTTTGCTCTTAAAGTCAACGACCTTAAAGTGCCCATCCTTGTCACGCAACAACAAGTCAATGAACCCAATGAATGGACGTCCTTGGATTTCTAACGTGACTTTTATTTCTGCACCAACGACTTCATAATCCGCGTAGTCGCCCTCGAACATATCAAAGAACTCTTTACCGTTCTTGTAATAGCCCGCGCCCATCTTGGCGAATGGAAACGGCGTCGGCACAGCCTCATCATATTCAGATTCATAAGCTGCGCTCAACTCATAAAACTCCAACTTATGTGTGTAATACCGCTCAAACAGTGAATGGCACAAGCTCCCCCACTCGGCAAACGCATTGCTATCCTTATCTGCCTGCTGCAAATATTCCAGATAAAACATCCGCGGGCAAGTGCTGTAAGCATTCACCCGCGAAAAGCTCCACGTCATGCCGTCAAGGAGAAAATCCTTATCGGCTTTGTTCATTATTAAAACGGATCATCCGCAACGTCGTTGTGGACACCACCGGCAGGAGCAGCGGTCTGCGGCGCGGTTTTTGAAGTTACGGTTTCAAATGAGAACAGGCGATAGTTTGTGTACATCTTTTGCTTGTCTTTATCATATTTATTTGTGACATCAAAATCGCCAATCTTAATGCGGGAGCGCGCAGGCAATTCCGTAAGTCGTCTTGCTTCGCCGTATAGCGTCACCCACTCGCTCCAATCTGTGATGTAAGCGTTCGTCTCACGATTTTTGTAGCTAGTAGACATGCGCGCCTCGATGCGGCCGTTTCGCTCTCGCGTCTCCCAAACAGTTGCAAATGCGTTAGCTTTCAGTCCCATAATTATTTATCCTCCTTCAGCGCATCAATCAATTTAATTACCTTTTCACAATCTTCAATAGAGTTCAGGGAATTTGGGTTTGAACTCTTGCATACCTTTTTGCAGCATGCGAACACTCTGTCCTTGCCGAGTTCTTCGGACTTTTCCTTCATATAAGCCAATACCTCGGCACGCTTGTCTGCCAATTCCTTACTGACTTCTTCGCCTTTGTTTCTACCGCCGGTTTTACCAGTCGTCGTGTTGCCGTCGTCATCTGCTTCGCCATGCGTCGCCAGAATAGGATTAATGGCGCCGCGGCGTGCATATGTGAGTGCTGCAATAACACCCTGCGCGTCTCTCTTGGTGGTCGGCACACCAAACGGCGGGTATACCATGACGCCGCCCTCACCGTGCATCAGGATTGTCTGGGCGTAAATAAATCCATCATCGCCATTGATAGGCACCTGCGTCAGCCCAAGGTTGTACTTCGACAATACGGGGCGGGTCGCATTCAACACTTCATCAAGCGGTGCGTACTTAGACTGGGTAAAGGGATTCAACTTTGTTGTGGTCGGGTTCTGAACCTCTCCGATGTATTTCACGAAGTCACGCAACATCGCAGTGCGCTGCTCGTCAGTGCCATAAAATCGGATATTGTTCTCGGCCGCAAGCTCAGTAAACATAGGTTTGTACCAAGTCAGTTCGTCCTCAAATGCAGTCTGCGGTTCATCGTTCGTGGCTTCATTTACGGGTTCAACGTTCAATTCGTTCTTCATCTCTTCACTCATAAAAATCTCCTTTTGTTTTATAGGCACGGAAATAAACCGCACCGGGAGGTGATCGGTACATATTCATTTATCTCACTCCTTGTGTCTGTATTATACCACATGAGGTTGGCTGTGTGCGGGCATATAAGAAAAGATATCCCAAGTTGGGATATCTAAATCAAATAACGATGGACGGTTCTTGCGCCAAGAGTGTTGCCAAGCAGCGCCGCGAAAAAGAACAGCGGTGCGCGCCACCAAGTTATATCTGCTACCGGAATACACAACATATAATAGAAGAAATCGGCAATACTGTGCTCAAATCCGGAGAGAATAAAAGTTGTTACGCAAAAGGTAATGATGAGAATCTTGCCAGCCGTATCGGTGGCCGACATCGAAGCTCGAACGGCCGTATACATTAGCACGCCGCAGCAATACGCTTGAAGAAAGACGACCGCCCACGACTTTGTGAGTTTTGCTTGGACGAGCGGCAATGCCACGCATGTCATATCCTCATTGGTTGCGCTCACAAGGATAGCACACACTACCGCGCCGCAGCAGTTTCCAAGTAGAATCCAAACTACATCTTCCCAATCTTGCTGATGCTCGACGAAGCCAATACTTCCTGTGAAAAGTTTCGCCCCGGTCAATACAATGCTATTAAGGGCAATAGAAAAGAGCACTGCCGCAAGAATCGGTTGCTCTTTGAAAAGCGTGAGATAAATAGCACCTCCGATACCAATGAATAGGCCGCCGATCACACCGCGCTTAATCATCATAATGTTCCCCGCTGACAATCTTTGTAAGCAATTCCCAGTCGCATTCTGAGTTAAGCCATTTAGTAAAGCAAGCAACACAATCATTGTTTGTCTTTGACGCGCAGTTAACATCCAAACTCCCAGGCGGACATCCAAAGTTACACAAAAACTCCGCCAGTGCTTCAGGTGTTAGCACAGCTAAGGCATAGCGGTATGTTTTGTCGGAAGAGTCATACAAAATTCCGTCCTGCCGAAAGGTGTCTACCGCCGCGTTCCAACCATCGATCCAATCCTGTGTATGATATGTCCTTTTCTCAACCATGATAAGATTCTCCCTTGCTTATTTTTGTGCGCAATGTTACTATTAATGTGAGGTGATATTATGGCAGTGTTTGAAATCGGTCAACCTTCTCCGCTCGGCAATACCATACCAGAAGGTGCAATCTGCGATATCGACGATAGCGGGTTACTCGTCGTGATGAACTTTGGGGTACCAACACTTGACGAACGCGTTGCATTTAAGACGGGCGCGCCGTATGAGTTCCGGCTCGTTAGGCTGCGCGGTGTATTATTCCTGCTGGCGCGTCTCGGCTCTATGCCATGGACAGATATGCCGTACAGTCCGCATCTCAGTAAATGCTCTGAGTTCCAATTCCCTGCGCCGAACACAGGCTATGCGACGACAACGGTGCTTATTGATAGTCGATCGCACATTGTGCGCGGGTTACGATTGATTGGACTTAGCACCTCTTTTTCCGCAAAGTTGTACGAAGAGATAGTCGCCGATTTGCAGAAGCCATTCGATCATGCGGAATACCTGCAAAACATCAACGACGTTTACAACGCATATTCAACAAAAGATATGCTGCGATATAGTTTCGCGGCTTGTAAAGGTTGAGGACGGTATTACCCGTCCTCTTTTTCTATAAAAAATTGTCGTATACTTTCCGGTGTGATCTCTGCTTTGCCTTGATGGTACGCATCTATCCACGGTGTTTGGCGCTGTGTTAATTCGGTTAGCATGGAAGACGAACATGCGCTACACGCATCAACGATGTGTTCAATCCTTCTTTTGTCTGCTGATGAAAACTTATATGATATGTCATTCCTCGGCGGATAGATAAACGAATTGCCGTAAATATCATACTTCATATACACGCACGGAACCACCGGTCCAAAACTCCACGCTTCGATGCGCTCAAGGAAGCACTGTTTTTGCGTGCTAACTAAAAATTCAGCTTGAATATAGTATAGTATTTTTTGTAACTTCAAATTTGTTACGATATTGCCTTGCATGTAGGCATAATAAATAACATATTCGGCAATTTCTTGTACTTTATACATAATGTTTCACATGCAAAGTCTATCGTTCTCATAAGGACAAACACTGTTTATCAGCTTTTTCAGACGTTCCTCCATTCCATCAAAGCAATGGACAACATCATTCGCGAACTCTGCTTCTGTCTTCCCGTGAAATTCTAAGTTACGGCGAACAAACTGCTGAAACTCATAGGTAATATCATCCGGCCACTCTCCCGCACAGGCAATACCGGAGACAATCAAATCATAAGGCTCGTAATGATGAACTGCGCAATCGTCACAACACCAGTACGACAGAGCACCAAAGCACGACGGCATAGCAAAGACGCCATCCCTTTTCCCGCACACTTCGCAGATTTCATTGTCCAATGTACTAAGACCTCCTCAATTATTTTTTACTGGCATAACTGCAATAATCATCCGCGCACACTTCCATGCTGCTAAGGAGTCGCGTACACCAATGTTTATCGAGCAGTATATCCGGCTTATCCCACTTACAATCTTGGCAAGTGGTCGGCAGACGCATAGCTGCATCTCTTAATAGATCTCCCATGTCAATAGGAATTTCCCACTCATTTGCGTCGCACCATTCTGCATATTCGTTCAGGTGCGCAACAAGTTCTTCATTGGACATTCTTATTTTCCTCCTGTATACTTAACTCATAGCATCGTCTACACATTATCACTAGCATTTGAGGATGCGCCGTACCACCCATTCCGCCTCTAGTAAATTTATCAGACTGACAATCTACGTCGCAGCCGTATGCCACATATACAGGTTCGTTGTGGGTGAATACCTTACCACATTGTACGCAGGTATTTGTCATTCTTACTCAACCTCCTCATTACGCCGGAAATCTTAACTTATAAGTTGGTCTGCTAATATGTCATATAGTTCATACAAACAGTTCTGCACATCATTACTATCAATAACTCTTTGTGCAAGATTTTCATCATTAAGAGATATCAACTCTATAACCAAATCTATCATACTCATCTACACCATCTCAGAGCGATCATCGTACAACAGGTTTTTCATGCTTCCTCCGCTGCTAAAAATGCGTGTAAGACACTTAAGAAATCCACCACTCCATCATTATACGCCACAAGATAAGAGTTCTTTTGTGTTCTTTGCCTTATCGCTTCGATCGATGCAAAAGCAATACGATCCAGTTCATGCTTGGTCAATTTTGACACCTCCGTCTTTTATCCATTTAAGCAACTCAAAACAGCATTTCATACACAGATCACCCCCAGTCGCTAGACTCTCATACAATTCTACATTCTTTCGATAATCAAGTCTCAGTTCTCCATGCTTGCAGCCTGTGATTTCCGCTCCGCACCTATCACAAAACCTTTTTAATGCCATCTTTTTACGTCCTCCTGTTTTACGCAAATATAGATCATTTTTGCTCGTTCTCCGATAAAATCTCTCGCAGGACTTCCAAGAGATCCATTACTCCATTATCATATGCCATAAGGTAATAGCTCGTTAAGGATTCTGGCACCCACGACAACCGTTCTTGCGTCATATGCCTTATCGAATCAATTAATGCAGAAGTAATACGGTCTAATTCATGTTCTGTCAATTTTGCTACCTCCATCAATGCTTTGTTGCCACTTTCTTTGGTTCAAACCTCCCTATGAACGCCATAGCTTGGCACCACCCGCGCCAATACTCGCTGTTCTCCTTGTTCGTATCTTCTGGCACTTCATTATCCATAGCGTCCAGCAATCTTGTACGGCTGATGAATTCCTTGCCAGATGACACACTGCTGATTGCTGCACTATAACCGCTGCAATACACTTTTATAAACAGATCCCATGGCGCACAAAACATTAAGCGTAGACGTTGCCATTTGGTAAATTTACATCCGAACAGTGCTTCATAAAAATCAATATCTCGTTTCGTTATCAATAAACAACACTCCTAATTTAAGGCTGAACCCAAACCTCCGGTGGGAATTAGTCAACTACGCTCCAGTCTAGTTTCTGCCCACAATACGGACATCTCTCCAATCCTCGCGCCCTATCATAATATCCGTCATCGCAATCTTCATAATCATCGAAAGACCTTCCGCATCTGGGGCATTCCGACGGGTTCCATTTTTCTGCTACAACACACATCGGGCGGTTAATATCTTCCAGAGCTTGTGCGTAACCTCGTTGAAAATCCGACATTGAATTCGGCATGTGTATCCTCCCTATAACTATTGTTTCTCACCATAACTACAAAAATCATCTGGATATACGCCTTCATCCCATTGCGTACACCATAAAACTCCTTCAATATATAGATTCTCTGTTCTATCTCCTCTATTTAGCTCACGACAATGACCACAATCTTTGCATCGTGTCACCGGCACTGCATCAACAGTTGGCGCGTCGTCTATCAAGGTGTGCATTAGTCGAATCGACGTCCCACCTGTTACTAACCATCCTTCATCAACTACACTATAAGGTCTAATATGGGCGCGCATCAAATCAGCATCAACAAGTCTCATTTGCTTCTCCCTCAAGATATTCTTTATGGTTTAACGTCCACGGAAACGGGGAACTCGGTGTGAAAATGCAGCTCGTAATGGTACGGGTCGGCGTGTGTACCAGTAATATCCTCAACAACATACATCGTGTAATCGTTGAGATAGATGTAATTCTTCTTGTAGGTGCTAGGGCCAGTCTTGACAGTGACAACCAGCTCATTGGTACTATTGTTGGAGATGTCCATGTAACCTTCGGCGTATAGAATAACCAGATCGGTACGGGCATTATATACGGTGATACGCCGCTCAGACTCAAAATACGACGCTTGTTGGGACATATTATAGTTGACTTTATCGGCTTCGGTGCATCCTGTTAGTACTATCATAAGGCACACAGCCAACGCCACGATCAGCTTCTTTTTCATGTGTTTTCTCCCCTACTACTGCTATTTGACATTCAGCTTCACTCCAAAAACTTCTTCTGCATTAATATTCCATATCGTAGCAATACTTTTCATCATATCAATGACTTCGGCGCGCCTTCTGTTCCTCTGCGTTCTCTCTATTTAAGTACGACACTAAAATTTCAGAATTGAGTTGGCAAAGCGGGCGAACGCCACCGTTGCAGCTATCTGGGTAGTTGCTGTTCAAAGAGCCATCCGAACTGACGTATCGGACGTAAGAATTTGTGGGACTGTCCGGTGTAGCTGTCCACCACCAGCAATCCGGAAGCACCGGAATGTTGTCGCGAAAAAGGCGATATTCCTCGCAGGTGATAAGCCCAATCCGCCGAACAATGCCATCGTAATTCTTCAAGCCATCATCTGCGGTCAAGTCGATGTTAAAATACTTAAACATTTCTTTCGGCGCGCCAGATCTAATCAAACGGCACAAGAATTCATTATTCAGATAGGCGCGAAGAGAAGAAGCAGCAAAGTCATTCTTATTCTTTTGGTTAAAGCTACGTTTTTCGATGCAATCAGAAGTAATACACTTTACCCAATCCTCACCTGTCTGAATGACTGTCCAATTGATTCCGCCCATTACGAATTCTTGTCTCGGCTCGAAGCCGTGTTTATTCTCTGTCATATTAAACACCCCTTTTATTTAACATTTCTTACCGCCATCATTTTATCGCAACGATGTTTACTTCCAATATCCCGCCATATCGTTACTAAAATCCGCGCCTACAATTCCACCATGCTTCGCCAACACCCCATCTATCAACTCAACTGGTACATAACCGTATACTGTATCACATGGCCGATCTTTATCTACTGCGTATTCTATCAACTCGGAATCCTCATCACTAGGATAACCAAGTTCGACTTTATCAAAATGATTTGCATCATCCTCTCTCGGAGAACTGTAGCACGCATCACCCGCCTGCACCGACACCGTATATCCATCCGCGCACTTTACACGTGGGCGGACGACCTGTATGCCATTATGCTGCATTCTGTATTTTCGTAAAAACTCATTGATTTTCATGGGTCTTGCCTGCCTCCCAAAACCGCAATTGCATCTCCAAACAAAATCCAGTATGCTTCTTCGATCAGTGCATCCGGCGCATTATACCAGTTGTAGTCCTCACATACGTTGTCGAGATTGCCGATGGGACAATCTTCACACGGGTTTTCACTGCAATTCCTGCTTAGGCAGAAGTCGCTTAACTCTACTCGCATCTCATTAATTTTCATGCTGCCGTCCCATCTCTGCATCGCTCTCCTTGAGCATCTGCGGCAGCACCGCCTTTGCATAAGCACACGCTGCCATATACTGTGCCTCATAGATCGTGCCTCTATAAATACTCTTGACGCGCACTTTAAAGTCACTCAGAGTGCTAAACCAGCACCCGGCGCGGACAAACATCGCTCCGTCCTGATCGATGTAAAAATAGGCCGTTCTATGCTCTCTGCCGATATTGCCGACCTGCACATACAGGCCATCCACTACGCGACCTTCCTCAAATGTTGCACGCACGCTAATATACTCGCCCAGCTTGCACCGGACACCCAGCTTGCACTCGTTTCCCAGCACGCACCAGTCACCCAGCTTGCAATCATATCCCAGCTTGCACCCGTTGCCCAGCTCGCACCCGCAGCCCAGCTTGCACCCGTTGCCCAGCTCGCACCCGCAGCCCAGCACGCACCCGCAGCCCAGCACGCACCAGTCACCCAGCTTGCACCAGTCACCCAGCTCGCACCAGTCGCCCAGCTTGCACCCGCAGCCCAGCTCGCACCAGTCGCCAAAGATTACCTTGTCCGCCGCGCCAAAACTGATGCCCGTGCAGTCAGTGCGGTCAGGTATGACCAGATAGCCATTCTTACCACGCTCCAGTGCGTCAAATTCCGCTTGTGTCATCTTACGCATTTTTATCCTCCATTTTCGCGCCGTGGTGTGGGCAGTAGCGCATAATCCCCATCACAATCATGATCACGTCATCAAACCCGTCCATGTACCCCATCTTGTAAAACCCGTTGCCGAGGTTGCGGTCGTGCTCCGCTTTCTTGCGGCGTTTGGTCAGCTCCCGCAGCAGCTCGTCGCGGTCGATGGTGTCAGTCATCGGTGGTCGCCTCCTCGTATATACACATAATCCCGTCGTATGCTTTAGCCGCTTCGTGTTCGATCCGGCAACCTCGCGCATCTTCCCACCCTTTGCAAAAGTAGACAGCATCACAGCGAGCCATCTCTATCAGCGACTGACCTAAGTGGTAGAGCGCTCCGTTGTTTGCGTAGCACGGTACGCTATATTTGTTGTAATATGTATCAACCACAGTATACCCCATGTTCTCAAGCATCTGACTCGCTTCATTCCGCGCCGCAATGATTTCTTCTTCCGTTTTTCCGCTCATCGGCTGGGATATCATCGCCATTCTCATTCTGCGTCGCCCTCCATCACTTTCTTTGCCAAATCGCCTACACCGAGGATATAGCCATATGTAAAGCTCTCAACGGTGGTCGCTTCTGCTGGCGCCGCCGCGGATACTAGCGTCCTCTTCTCGATCAGCTCCAACGCCGCCTTACGGATCTCGTCTGCCGTGATGTTCATCTGCTTGTCCTCAATTGTCATGTTGTCCCTCCATTTTTTTGCCGCAATAAGGGCAATAATTGTGCTTGATAATGCTTTTATGTCCGCACTCCGAGCAGTAATATATCCTGCCGTCACGGTAAATGGGCTCTCCATCCTGATCTATCCCATAGTACCTGCTGGTAGTCACCGACTCCCACCTGCCGACCATACGCGAAAACATATTGTCGTTTATAACTGCTCGTCCTCCCACATCGTCATCTGCCCCGGAAGTATGCTGTCCTCCATCCACCAGTGCCATACACCCTCGACCGTGCCTCCCCAGACGCCATGATTGCTCATCCCGGCAGCTTCGCGCGCCTTGAGCATCCGGTCAAAGGCGTGAAGGTACATCGTCTTGAACTTTGGCCAGCGCGCGAACTCCTCATATCTGTGTTTGCCTGCCATCGGACAACCAATGCACCCCACGCGCCGCCATCCCTCCGCATACAGAGGATTCACGTTCACACGCTCCGCTTGCAGGTAATCCCATACGTCATCATCCGACCAGTCCACGATGGGATTGCAGATGCACTTGCCCTTGAGCTGGCACGTCTCAAACGTCCTGCGGTCCTCATCACTGTCCATCGACAGCATCAACACGGTCTTGGCCTTGTCCCTGTGTTGGATCTCGTGCGGCGCCCTGTTGGCCTTGCGGCGTGCACTCTCCGCCCAGCGCACGCCCGTGACGATATACCGATTTCCACAATGCTGCTCCTTGAGCACATCGCAGCAATATCTCGTCATCCGCGTTGGGGCTGTGCGCTTTAGTGGGATCAGCGCCCACATCGACGTCCGCTCGCCCTTGTAGACGGGCAGATTACAGATGCACTTAATCCCGACGGACTCCAACCGCGCAAACTCGCTCCTCACAAATCTCACGGTCTCAGGAGCGTCTGCCGTGGTGTGGTTGTGCGCCACCTCATAAGGGATGCCAGCTTTGCCCGCCAGATCGAGGATGACGCTGCTGTCCTTGCCTCCAGAGATCGTGATCACAAGCGGCTGCTCGTACAATAGCAGGCTTATATCGCTGGCCTGTTGCAGACGTGCGATTGCCATGTCAACCTTGTCCATACTTATCATCCTTGTTCATCTTTGCCCTACAATTAAGGCAGTATTTTTGTCAATATATTTGGATTTCATATTAGCTATTTTCCTTGCGCTTTTCGGTATTTTTGTTCATGATCTTACGTTATCCCAACCTAATAACTCTGTCGCTATCCTTATCGCGTTTTCTATATTACAGGCCGGAGCCGCATTAGCTGCCTTTGCTAACCGCAACACCGCCAGCAACTCATGATATTCGCGCAAATTAAAACGACCATGCTTATTTCGTCGCACGGCCGCCAACCATTCCTGGTAATCACTTTGGTCTTCTGATGTCAATGGAAAGCCGGTTTCAGATTCGATTCCCAATTTCGAGAGCGTGAATTGATCGTCAATCTTGAGATCACCGTCACCAGATTCCCATACCGTTGTTATCTGCACCTCAATTATATCACGCTCGGTATCTCTCGTAATAATCCCAGGCGACACATCCGTAATATGCTTGATAATTTCGCGTACTTGCTCGTCTGTCACCGAAACAAATGTTAGCATCTACTCTCCCCTTACAGCCACAATGATGTTTACTATCAATGCCGCGGCGAGCAGAAAGACACCCGCCGCCATATAAATAATAAGTCCCACCGGCAATCCTCCATAATAAAGAGCCGCTGTGCTTCCACAACGGCCCAATGTGTCACGCTACTCTCAGTCTACCCGCAGTATAAACGAAATTCGCAATCGCCGTATCGACCTCCGCGGCTCTCTGTTTCAATTCAGAACTCACAATACCCTTCATCATACTTTGTAGTGCTTCCTTCGCATTGCTCATCGTCTTACACGCGTTATCGATACTGGACAGCTCCCGCACCTTCGCCTGAAGCGCCTTGTTTTCTTCCTGCAAGCGTTGCATCTCGTTCGCCTGAGCGTCCGGGTCTTCCGGCAGTTTATCTTCCAGTTCTACGATCTTCTGGCGCAACTCAGGAATCTCGCTCAGCGCCTTGTTCTTTTCGCGCAGGTGATCCTTGAGCTGGGCAATGCTGATCTTGTACTTGCGGATTTCCTCCTGCATCTGCACGATACTTTCAACATCGTCACCACCGCGCCCTTCCTCCAGAGCATCACAGCGCTGCACCATGCGCTCCAGACGATCCTCGAACTCACTGGCCTCCGCGTTCAGTCGCTCAATCTCGGCATCCTTGTCGCGCACCGTCTGGATCAGTTCTTTGATTTTCGCCTCGGAAACTTTATCGTCACCTTCGGGTACCGCGTCAGCCACCTCGCGCTGCTGTTCAGCGGGCAAAGACGCGATTGCGATCAGGCCGGAAGCGCTCACTCGATTTCCAATTTCGTTTCCAACTTGGTCATCAAGTGCGGCCAACTTATCCAGGCGACCCACTGCCGAGCGCGATGTGTGGAGATCTTCGCACATATCGTTAATATTGCGGTACATACCGATAGGCGACCGCTTACTGTCCTCACTCACACCATGCCCACGATTTCCATACAGACGGCGCAACTCATTCAGCACTCTCGCCTGCTGATATACCGGCAACCCACTCAGCCCGCCGCGGCTCATCACGTTGCTGGCGAGCAAATCGTACAGCATCATATCATCGTTATCATAGTCTCGCACCTGACACTGAATCTGCTCGTAGCCACAAGTAATTGCTGCCCGCACTCTGCGATGCCCAGAGACAATCACGCCGGTCGAGCTTACCAGCGGCATGTCGATAATGCCGCGTTCACGCACAGAGGTTAGAAACTCCTCATCGTCTGCGACCGCAGGGAAAAAGTAATCATTGCGGGGATGTGACGTCAGTTCATTAGGGTTGAGTACCATAATCGTAGAGGGTACATTAATAAGCTGCATGATTGACTCCTCCTTCGTTTACAGAACTGGTGTTCTCTTTATAGTGGTATTATACAGCACATGTGTTCCCGTTGTCAACGCTATTTTTCCTCACCTCCCGTCTGGTCTGGGAACACAATATAGATACTCAAGTGTAGTGCTCGGCATATCGCATAAGCCACCGGCACAGTGGGGTCGCAATATCCATTTTCCAATTTGGACAAATGCCCAACGCTAACCCCGCAGTGTCTCGCCAACGCCCGCAATGTAATGTCTCGCTCGTAGCGGATAGATCCAAGATTATTTTTCATGATCTCAGTCTGCCCGCCCGGCGATTCTTGATTCCTTTAAGTGATTCCAATTTTAGCATAAAGCTTGTTTCTTATGGGAAGCACTTAACATCAAGTTTCCTTTCAAAATGTAATCCAATGTCAGATATCCCAACTTGGGATATCTCTTACTTTGCGCTCGCCAAGAACTTGTTCACGAAATACTGCTGCCCTTTACCAGTCACCTTCGGAGTTTTTGTTACGATGATCTGCCCGTCCGGTTTTGTCACCGTGCGTTCTTTGATCTCAAACCAGCCCGCCTCCATGCTTTTCTGCGTCGGCGAATTATAATCGCTACCGCGCCGCTTAATAAGATACCCATTCTCGCGCATCCACGAGTACAGCCTGTTCTGCCCGACGTCAACCCTGTTTTGTTTTATGAGCTTTGCCAAATAACTAATCAAAATTGAATTCACAGATGAGTCCACGGCCTCCGCGAAGAGTACCTTCGGCTTGTCTTCTTCGATCTTCTCGTTCGCCTTCCGTAAAGAACTTAGCGTTGCCTTGAACATAGCCCGCGACGCGCCATCAAGTGTCGGCATATAAGTGTTAATGAACAGCTCATCATTATCAACGTAACCACCGGTGCGGCGGATCATTGGCAGAACATCATCGAACACCCAGCGCTCAAACTTCTCAGCCGACGGGAGCTTGCTATCTATCAACGCGAAGTATATACG
>CAKSEM010000003.1 GCA_934446485.1 uncultured Eubacteriales bacterium
CCACGGCAACATCCAGCACCCTACCCTTCACGCATCTCACCAGCTTGCTCTGTGTAAACGGAGGTCTCTGGAAATGCAAGCCACGCATCACTCCATAGGAGCTCATGCTCTCGTTGTCCTAGCAGAACTCCACCTTGTAGCCTACCAATGGCTCTACTTTCTCTTTAAACTCACGCTCACTGAAGCTCTCAAAGAAATAGCCACGAGCATCTCTAAACAGGCGTGGCTCGATGATTGAGCACACCATCCATATCTGTCTTTATTACTTCCATTTCATGATTATAATTGGTTTGTATATAGTAAAATCGGGCTACTAAGCTCCATCCCCGAAAAGTAGCTTAATAAAAATGGGGAGCGGGAACCGTTCGCCCGATATATCTATATTTTATTCCATATATCTTCTTCCATACAGCTTACCTAGCAAGGTCTGCTTCTGAACGATTCGATACAGCTCCTTCCAATCCGTTTCCTTCAAGGAATCAGGAATCTCCTTAGCAGAACCAATGCAGAATCGCAAGAAATCAAAGAAAATCTTTTGTTGTTTCAACATAAAGTTGTATTTTTGCACGCATGAAAGAGAAATTACAAAGAGCCATTGGTCATATTATACCGATGCTCCTATTCATTATATTACTTTCCATATCGGTAGTCTTCACCCCCATTCACTGGCTTTACAAGACTATCCGAATATTTTTTCTGCGATAAACCTGGCAGGGAAGAGCAAGCCTGCCATGAGGTAACGCTTGCGAGTATGTGGCTCCTTCCACATTCGATAAATAAAGCGGAGATTCGTCTTATCCACCCATGCCGGATAATAATCAATCTCATTTTTGGAAGTCTGATGGATAAATCCACCACAAGTAAACCCAATACCCTGATAGCCGGAATTCTTCACCTTTAACAAGAACTTCTCTTGCATCAGGGCGCCCATTCCTACAATAAGAAAGTCAGGATCCAATTCGGTGATATGCTTAGCCTCGACATCCATGTCATTTTCCGAAGCAAAGTAACCGTTACGATAACCTGCAAACTTCACCTTCGGATACCGCTCACGGAATATCTCCACGGCCTTCTCCACCTGCTCCTGTTTAGAAGCCACAATATAGATGGTCTTTCCATGCTCCTCTGCATACGAGAACAACTCCGGTGCCATCGAAGTCATATCAAAACTTCTTCGAGTCACCAATTTGCCATAAACCAATTTGATGGCTTTCACCAGCAAGCCACCATCGGCAAATATACCATCCATCTTACCAAACAACTCCTTATTATCCAGAGCAGTGAGATAAGATACAGGATTGAGGTAAGTATAAACCTTACCCTTTGTTTCAAATATCTGATGAACGGAAGGACTTTCCGTTGATAATATTTTATCTACTAATATGCTCATTTTCATCAATGTTTTAGAACCCCTACAGAAATCTCTTTACCCATCGGTACCACCTTTCCTAAATACTTGACTGAATGCAAAGCATCAACCAACTCCTTATATCCGTCAACATTAGGAATTTTCACATTATCACCAACCCTTTTGAATTTTTCAAAAGAATCTCCCATTGCCGTCAGACAATGAGGAATTTCCCTGAAGTGCAACATCCTTTTCGCAATACACTTAGCAGATGCCATCGCCTTCAGGACCTCATCCCCAGAATCTTCCAACGATTTGATAAACAAACCATAATCAAACTCAGAATCATCTTCCATATAATAATGCAAAAAGCGATTAGCTACCTTCGAATTCATATAATCAAATGAGACATATTTTTTCCTTAACACATAGAACAACTGTTCTTCATTCAAGAGAGAAACCTGCTTTTTCCAGATTTCTCCCAAGAAAGGATTGTCAAAGATTGCATAAGCGAAGTCTTTATCTAGGCATGTTTCCGCGATAATAGCAGATAAAAGGGTGTTATAACCTGTTTCTATTTCCGTTTTACTCTTAATATCATCTACCATCTCAGCCCGATGCCTATTCATGAAGTCTACGAGCTCTTTCGAAAACTTATTATCTTCCGAAGTATAATATGTCTTTACATTGTCAAGGTTGGCTAAAATTTTGTCTGCTTCAATTAAAAATGCCAATAAATCAGGATCCATTTCTTTACCATTCTTTACCAAGAAGTCCTTATTGTATATTAAATCTATTTTTGTTCCATATTTAACATGTTTATTTTTCAACAATTCTACGACTTCCTCTTTTGATACAAAGTTTTCATATTTCTCCTTAACCACGTTCTCGGCAAACCCATTTATATCATCTTGAACATACTCTTTCAAAAATTGAAGATTACCATTCAAAATGCAAGAGTATACTGAAACGTCATGCTCTTCAACCTCCAAGCCATTCTTTTCAGCAACAAACCTTATGTTGTTTAAGTTTAATTGGAACATTCCAAATTCACAAATATGCTCCAGCAATCGAGTGCTAAGAGGCGAATTTCCGTCCTTCAACGTCTTTAGTTTCAAACAGATTATATCTAATATGCCCAAAGCCTTATTTTCGTCACACAATGCAAAAGTTTCCCAATATTCATCAATGTCATTCAGATGTTTCCCGATTGGATGGTCTTCATTTATCTTCCTAATGTCATCAATCTCTGCATGAGCAAATACCAAAGCCATCATCTTAAGTTTATCTTGCAGGGAATGAGTTTTATCCGCAAACAGTTCATCCACAAACCCTTTATGAAAGCGCACTAATCTTCTCACAAAAACAGAAACGCTTCCGTAAAGCCGAACATAATCATATATAGCGTCCAAACCTTCTGTTTGCAACAATGTAGCGAAGAACATATAACATTGATTGGCGTATGCCTCCTCCTTCTCCAGTAAGAATTGGAGCAAACAGAAATTTACGATGGCAGGTTTGTTATAATCCGTATTTTTCAAGTTTGTTACAATTGTTTCTACTTCCGTCAACTTGTAACCATATCCCTTCGGTTTATCAAATTTTACAGACATTAAGAAATCATGGTCTTGTTGGGTCATTCTACCCTCTTGAAATATTGAGATATAGTAGAAATAGTCTTCATCAATATATCCTTCTTTCAAAAGATAGCCAAGAATATCATATTCCGATTTTCTTTTATCATCCAGCTGCTGATATGCATCAACATAAGCAAATACACCTTGCACATTGTCCACTAAATCATGCAATTGTAAATTCTCTAGATAAGTCAATTTATTATCCAAACGGTTACGCTCATTGTACAATCTATCCAATTCGCCATCGTTTCTTTTCTCAATCAACTCCTTGCGCTTTTCATAATCGAATTTCTCACCCAAAGCTTGCATTATCTGATTTCGACTTATAGGCTTACATCTTCCATTAAAGGAAGGATACCCCATTTTTCCCTGTAGAATCAAAGATACATAATCGTCAGAAAAAAGTTGCTCTACAGAAACATCATAACCATTAAAATCTTTTGGATATTTATCTCTTCCAGGGATTTGTCTGAGAAAATAAGCAACGACCAATGCATTCAATTCACTTACATTCCCAAAAATTTCATCATTTATTTTCTTCACGTCATCATTTATTTTCTGCATACGTGCCTATATAAGATTTCTCTTTTCTTTCTTTAGCAAAGGCACAGAACCAAACACATCATACAACATACCCTTACCTTGATGCAGCAAACAAAAGTCTTTCGGATATAGGTTTTTATAAAGGATGATAGCCAACAAATGCTGCAAGTCGAGCTTTGCATCAAGCACTTGATGGTAAAGCGTGAACTCATTGACGATATTTTTCAAAACCCTCGTATCATTGACAAAATGCGAAATGTCTGTTAAGAATTCGGTAGAGAGACTATCCTCTGGTAATTTCAATGCCATAAAGCTTCTCTTAAACAAATCGCCAGAGTTTGAAACATTCACATACGGTATCACAGGAATGATATAGTCAAAGAACTTCGTTCTGTCCTCAGGGCAGCCAAACACTTCATCGCATAATGCATAAACAAAAACCACCCTTCTATTGATTTCCTCCGATTGATTGAGAAGTTGGTTGAGTTCTCTCAGCTTCGTAAAAATGCGAATATCCCCAAATCGGTCGAGGTCTTCGAAGAATACCACCTCATATTTCTTCCTTTGGAAGAGATACAGGATTTCATCCAAATACCGGTTCATTGCCGTTACATTCTTCTTATCCTCTACCTCCAAACTGGCAGAACTTACATTTACACCCAGATTCTTTAGCCCTAATCTTTTCAGAAAATGTACCAATTTGAATACCAAGAAAGCCACCCCCAACACAAGTACTGCTAAGGATATGACATTAATGTACTCTTGTTTAAAGACAGAACTTACTTTAGGAACCATTTTTTGCAACCATTCAGCCTCAAACAAACATACATAACTTGCAGCCATCAAACAAAGCAACAATGACCACAAGATTTTAGAACCAAGGCTCATACGCTCAATTCTTCCAAAGCGAGACTCAGAGATGTCTGACATCTTAACCTGGTAAAATAGCTGTTGTAGGATTCTATACTCCAACCGATTCTCGTCCTTGTCTTCATTACCCCCTTCTTCACCGAACGAAGCAAGCGACACATATACAGTTTTATAGTCTGTAAAACAAGCCTTGAAAGATTTCAGAATGGAACTTTTACCAGACCCATAAGCACCCGATAGGGCTATATTGTGAACATCTGGATTATCAATGGCAGCCTTTAATCGCCGGATATACTCCTTGTGAGCCTCAGCATCCGCTTTTGGTGATAGCAAAAGCAAAGAAGGCATAGTATCGCTTAGCTCCCACTTTTGTATTTTCCTAGCCAAATAGTTCGAAGCCTTGATAACTAAGGTACGAAAGGAAGTCACAACCCTTCCTCTCATCCATAGGCAACAAAACACGAACTTAGCATACATGACTCTCCCCCATCGCCCACATAACAACAAGCAGGTAGCAAATAACAATAAAAATAGATAGAACTTATCCCAACTTTGCCATATACCAATGAGAGCCAAAGTTATACTAAACAGTACTAAAAGTCTATATATTAGATTAAAACACTCCATATGAAACATCACTCATTGAAAAAGAGGATAACTTACAATAAAGACATAATCGAAAAATTATTTAATACGCATACCGCAGCCATCCGAATAACAGCTTCGGAAGATTGTACCGCTACGCCTGGTACCGATACACCGCTATTGCCATTTATTTCCCAAACTCTTTGATCCTCTGTTCCTCTCGCAATGAACAAACAAGCAGTTGTCCATTCTTCACAGCTACAATATAGCCATCCAAGCCTTGAACTACGACCTTGCTTTCATCGGCTGCATGAACCACTCAGTTATTGCATTCATACAGGCAGATACTATACCTTCTTCACCACCCAGTGATATCCTATAGCTACCACATACGATACAATCATAAGTATAACCCAATCTGCATAGAAAGGCAATATGCCTCTTGCAAATTTGAAGTAAATACTAAATATCAGTATATGGATAAGATACCACTCATACGATATCTTGTTGGTATATTGAAAAAAACGATTAACCCAATTGATTCTCAATTTATAAACAATGAGAGCCATAGACATATAGCCAACCAGTGAAGGGATATCGTTATATGATTTCCAGAATCCACCAACAATACCTGCTACACCAGTCAACCCCAGCCCAACAATCATTGCAACCAATAAAATACTAAATTTCGGCACTTTGATTTTCTCAGGATGTTCAAAGTATATCTTTGCCAACCACATACCTAAGACAAACTCCCAAAGATATTGCAAGAAGAAGCTATTCCAAATTCTTTCATCGTCTATTCCTAAACAAGCAGTAATTGTTGCCCATATAAGACTGATAAGTAATGAGATTCGCCCCCCCATATCCACTCTAAACAGCCTTACTATTAAAGGCCAAAATAGATAAAACTGGATAATTGTTGACACAAACCACATCTGAACACCAAAAGCACCCTCCAAAGAAGGAACAAACATTTTGTAAAGAAAGACTGAACCTAACAAAGGGTTAAGCACATCTTGTCCACATACCCCCCCAAAGTACAACGCACTTATGATTACTACTATAAGATAAGGTATATAAACCTTAGAGAATCTTCTATTCAAGAATCGCCCATAAGTCAATGGTTTATATAGTGAAGACAGATATAATCCAAATCCGCTACACAATATAAATACATGAACACCAGCACCACCCAATGAAGATGCCTTTAGCAAGAAACCAGGTAAAGGATAACTCTGCACAAGATGCATTAAAACTATCGTAAATATGGAAAAGCCACGAAGGAAATCCACTACATCCAATCTTCTATTATTCATTATCTTATTCACTATTTTTCAAATTCATTAAACTTCAGTTCCTCTTTCAATGAGCAGACAATCAGCTGGCCGTGCTTCTCGGCTACTATATAGCCATCCAAGCCTTGAACTACCACCTTGCTCTCATCGGCAGCATGAACCACGCTGTTCTTGCATTCCACCATCGGCCAAAATACCATCCATCTTACCAAACAGCTTTTTATTATCCAGAACTGTGAGATAAGAAACAGGATTGAGGTAAGTATAAACCTTACCCTTTGTCTCAAATATCTGATTGACAGAATAGTTTTCCGTTGATAATATTTTATCTACCAATATGCTCATAATCTTTTGCAGATCTAACTATTATATATCTTCAGCAATTCATTTGCTTCATTCTCTATGTTATAACCAGCTTTTGTAATCAGCTCATAATTATTATGGCATCTTACCTCACGACTTATTGCATAATCAAAAGAATCTATGGAGTCTGCCCAATCCTTAACCCCATCAGTCAAATCCTTCATCTTTACATCTTGACCAATATTAACATCATTCGTCACATTAGATGAAATCAAACATGGGAGACCTGAAGCCTGAGCCTCAAGCACTGTTAATGGCATACCTTCATATATCGATGGAAATACAAAAACATCCATGGCTTGAACAATAGCAGGAATATCAGAACGTAAACCTGCTAGAATTATAGAATCAGCACAGCCACTATCAGCAACCCAAGTTTCGACTTTCGAACGCCATTCGCCATCACCAACAAGAAGCAATTTAGAATTAGAATGCTTCAAATGGTATTCAGCAAATACCTTTATCAAAAACTCATGATTCTTTGCATCCATGAATTTGCCTATATGCCCAACAACAAAATCCTCTTCTTTTATGCCAAACTCATTTCTTATAAGTACACGTGCATCATTATTATATTCAAACTTAGCAATATTTATTGCATTTCTCAAAATTTTATAGTTATTCTTTCCGAACAGCCAGTCTCCTGCCAATTGAGAACAAGCAATAGCATCGGTAAACGAGTGCATAAAGAAAGGATGTAAAACAGCATTAATAAACGGATGCTGAGTTTTGCTTGTGTGATTATGGTGAATACGCTTAGGAACCCCAGCAACTTTTGCTGCAGAGAGTTCTATTACAGCTGTAGAACTATTTGCATGAACATGAACTACATCATAGTTTCTACACAAACTATTCACTGCTTTCCAATACTGTACCACATTTCCTCTTTTTGGAAGTTGATAATATTTGCCACCATTCTTTTTGACTTCATCATCTAAATCAGATGGAATATTATTTGTTGATGCAAAATCTATCTGAAGACCGATCTTATCAAGATTTAGGCTTCTATAATAATTCAGCATTACAGAAGCCAATCCACCTGTTGGGGTAAAAGCCGTTGTGATTATAACGAGTACCTTTTTCATTAGAGTTTTCAAATTTCTAGATAATCACCCTCAATAAATGATTCTATAATCTTAGTTATTTCCAAGGAAACATTACGAGAAATATAGAAATCATCGTGACAGTCATTTATTGCTTTGATAAAAGAGACTAATTCATATCTAATGCCTTCACCATCCAACTGATAAAAATATCGTTTATTTTTCTCTGAATTTTCAAAACGAACTTCATAATAATCCGTTTTCCACCAAGGCGCAGGAACATAAATATAGCCTTTATTACCAGATATCACCAAATCTCCCTCAGATTTCATCATTTGAGCAACTTTTATAGAAGCTACAGCATTAGGATATACAAATTCTATTTTAGTAAATCCGTCAAACATCGTCTCTTTATTAATGATGTGACTGACAATTCTCTTTGAATAATCTTTTGTACCTAACAATTGAAATATAGGTAAGAGTGCTGTTGGACCCCATGCACAGATACTATTCCATTTATTAGGAAAAAGAGTATTGGCAGAAAACTCTTTCAAACTAGTGCAAGTTGCATCAACAGACATAATATCACCAATTATACCACTCTTTGCCAAAAGGAGCAAACGAGAATAAGCCATAGAATATGCCGTTTTTATAGAATCCATCAAAACACACTCATTCTCCTTGGCTAAGTTTACTAAGCTCATGAATTGTTCTGGCTTAACAGAAATGGGAGACTCACATAGGACATGTTTTTTCTTCATTAAAGCCAACTTAATCTGTGCATAATGTTCTTGAGGAAATGAAGCAATATATATTGCATCAGACACATCAAGCAATTCTTCATAATCAGTGTATCTTGGAATCTTTGACATTCTATTGTCTTCCTTTAACCCAGAACAGCAAATCCCAGATACCTTCAACCCATTAACAAATTTGCTTTCTGCAACAAACTTTTCTATTACAGAAACATAATTACCAATTAGTCCCAAACGCACTTCCCTTTTTTCCGATCTTAGCTCTGTTGAAGAAACACCTGCAGTCCGTTCTAAATAAACAACCTTGCAATATTCTTCAAGATAGTCGAAATGCCCTTTCCAATCACTGCCAATAGCAAAAATGTCTATGCCATAACGCTTGATGTCATCTATTTTTTGTCCTTCATACTCTTCTGCTATAATTTCATCCGCCAATCCTGAAGCTCTTACAGCTTCAACTCTTTCCATAAAAGATTGCTGGACATTTATTTTACCACGTTCTTTGTCAAAATCATCACTGGTAACACCCACTATCAAATAATCACCCAAGGCTTTGGCACGTTCCAAAAGCCTTAAGTGACCATAATGTAATAAGTCGTATGTTCCGTAAGTTATAACTTTCACCATAACTACTACTATTATTTATCAAGTTCCAACAAAGCTTCAATGAATTGTTGCATATAATGCTTTTCACCAATAGATACACGAAGACAAGTTCCAAAATCACCAACGTTTGGATATGACTTTATCAGTATTCTCTTCTCGTGTTTCATACGAGAAACAATTGTTGGAGCATCAGTTTTTGTCTTAATAAACAAAAAGTTACCTGCCTCTCCCTTATGGGAATAGTCATTAGCATCCAATGTCTTCAATAAATATCGACGTCCCTCCTTAAACTTTTCAATTAAGTCATTAAGAATAGTAGGAGATTCCAATATGCTCTCGGCAAATTTCAAAGCAAAAGCATTTGTATTATGAGGAGTACACAGTTTTTGAACCATATTTATACCATCAGGCCATCCAACAACGTAACCTAAGCGACATCCTGCCATTGAAAATAACTTCGAAAATGTGCGAGTGATAAATATGTGCTCATTCTTCAAAGCGTAATTAATAAAAGTTCCCTCATAAAAATAATGATAAGCCTCATCAACAAGTAAGGTAATTTGTTTTTCTTGAGCGACTTTCAAAATCAATTTAAACTCCTCTTCAGAATAAACATTACCCATAGGATTATTTGGATTCAACAAAATCAGAAGCTGTGTATCATCTGTCATTGCCTTTATAATGTTATCCACATCCATTGTCAAATCTTCATTATAAGGAACCTTAATAAAATTACGATCATACATTTCAGAATAAACTTGAAACATAAAATAAGATGGAACAACACCAACAATTCTTCCATGAACAGATGTAAATGCCTGAATAATGTATCGAATACCTTCTGAAGAGCCATTTACCAAGCACAAATGCTTAATATCGGTGTGCAGAAAATCAGCAAGTACTTCTGAAAAATGAAGGGTTTCAGGGTACTGAGCAACAAGTCTAGGAGAAACATCAGACAAGACTTTATCTATAAAATCTTGTGGTAAGCCTCCAGGATTCTCATTTAGATCGAGACGTAAGTAATCTTTACGTTCATTCTGATCAAACACTCTTACTAAGTCTTTTAAATTTGGATTTATATAATACATTGTCTTAAAAAATTAATAATTTACATTAAAAAAATCTATCTGCTATATATTATCATTACTTATTACAAAGCAATGTGTACTATCGTATCATTCCACTTAATTTTACGATACGCTCGCAACTCTTAGCATCTCTATACTTAAACACTTGGTTGCAAACCCATTCTCGCTTGTTTTTATATATATCTTTGCCTGCTGCAAAATCTTTCAAGAATTGTTCAAAATCATCCAATGTTTTAATGAGATGCCCACCCATATAATCTTCTGGATGTTCAAAAGCAAAGCCACGATTTTTTTTATAGTCATCCATATCTGGTACAACAAAAGCCTCAGGTCTATCCAATAACAAATATTGTAATGACACCGAAGAATAATCACCTATCAATCCATCTGCATGTGCCATAAGTTTATATATATCATAGCCATATTTCACAAACTCTACGTGAGAAAAAACACTTAAATGACTAAAATGGCGTTGTAAGCCTTTAGGGGTAGATTGAGCAGGATGCAATTTTACGATAAGCTTGATATTATAATGAGCCAAAAGAGAATTCAACTTTGAATAATCTTTTTCATGAAAAAGGGGCACTAAGGTATCCAAATGAGAATCATTATAATTCAAATAATCGGATTGGCGAAATGTTGGTAACCAAAGTAAAAATTTTGCATAAGAGCTAAAGTCATATTCTTCTTGGCTAGCATTTAATAAGTCATCGCACATTGGATCACCTGCAATTATAATGTTGTCAGAGGAACATTTATAAGCCTTGATGTTTGGTTCTATATAAAGTTTAGAAGTTACAATCAGATAAGTGAAAAAAAACTCGTCACCATTATTTATATTTGAATTTGCTCCCATTGCCTTGATGTCCTCATTGCCATGACTCATATGAATGACACACTGCGTTGCCGAAGGTTTTATCGGAAGCTGCCCTGCTGTATAAAAAACATGCTTGGCATGCAAAAATATCCAAATAGCTTTTAACCCACTAACAAAGGTCACTCTATTTATTGGCTCTGCATATTTCATTGACTCGATACCACAATATATTTTGTATTTCTTATCAAAATAATTGTTGAGAAGATACGTTCTCATAGTCAAATTACAGAACGTACAACCTTTATTTGCAGTATAAAGCAAAACCAACTTATCTTCCTTATTAATCATTTTGTTTAAAATAGTCAAAAAAGGAAAGATACTCTTTTTCAAGATTTTCTTTAAAGCTGTATTATTTATCATATTCTTATAATTTATGTAATATCAATCATTTGCGATTGTTATAAATATCCATTAGAGTATTTTTTATAGCCTGTGGATTATAGTTTAATCTATAATAGTCTGCTTGATTTTGTTTCATTTTGCTAACATCCATGTGTAATAGAGCTATTATTTTTTCTGTCAAATCATCCACATCTCCATTTTCAAACATCAATCCTCCTTGCGATTCTTCAATTATTTTACGAAAGAAACTGACATTGCTTGTCAAAGTAGGAGTTTTAAAGTAAAAAGCCAAAGATAACACCCCAGATTGGGTAGCAGAAATATAAGGATATACAACACATGCTGCATGTTTGTACATATATGCAATTTCTTCGTCATGTATATACCTATTAATAAATAGTACATTTGAATTTGCTTTCTGCGTATCAATGTTTAATTGACCATTACCAGCAATAACTAGATTATAATTGTTATTAAGTTCTTGACTCTTACAAAACGCCTCAAATAACAGACGAATGCCCTTGTACTCCTCAATGCGACCAAAGAACAATATATAAGGCTTATTTATATGGTTTAACTCGACAGGAATTTTCGTTCCATTTGCAATCTCAGAAGTTACAAGAGAAGGAAAATCATGAAAATAAACTTTTTTTTCAGGAAAACGTCTGCTTAATTCTTCATATTGATTTTGACTATTAGTAACCAATAATTTTGCTGCTAGTAGATTTTCCTTCATTCTCTTGTAAGACACAATTTGTCGAAATTGCTTATACCAAACTTTTTTTGCCTCATGAGGAGACAAATCATGAACAGTAGAGAGAATATTTATACCATTTTGTTCCAAACAACGCTGCATTTTGATTGAAGGAAGTCCATTAATATAATGAACCATCTGAATTTGAAATTCTCTACAAACATCCAATATCAACGAATCATAACCTTCAGAATTTAACAATAATTCTTTAAGCTTATTAATTGCCGAATTTGCTTGTTTAAAAAACACACTTTTCTTATGAAGTTCCTTCTTTATATTCCTTTTAAAAAAATCGTTTTCATAATCATGAAAGAAAAAATATACATCATCCTCTGGAGAAAATGTATTTACTATCTCACTTACATACGGTCCCATACCTGCGTATGAGGTCGTTGCTACTATCAATGTTCGTTTCATATTTCTGCCTCTATCAATAATCCCGTTTTGGAAACTTTTCCATATACTCATTAAACGTTTCTTTGTCAATAGTTCCGTCAAGCATACCTTTGAAATACTCCTCAGATGTCCTATCGAACTCATTGCAATTAAAAGGTGAGAACTTTGCTGCTAAAATAAAGTTATAAGGAGTAAGATAGCGAAGTCGTAGTTTCGCACGACCATGCAGTTGCACATGTGCACCATTTATCATAGCAGAGCCATCATCATATTCTTGCCTTGATATATTTCTTTCAGGCAAATACCATTTGGGCTTGAATACAGCAAATTCCTCATCATAATATCCCCTTGATTTCACTATATCTTTTACAACAGCCTCATTATGTGAATAACATCCACAAGACTTATCTGGTTCCACTTCAACATAAACATATTGTCCATAATATCTACCACTATCACGATATACAACAATACGTTTAATCAACAGTTCGTCTGTATTCATCAAAACCTTATTTCTTCCTATACGCAGAAAAGTTTGTATGTCTTCTGTGGCCCCAGCCCTAAAGAACCATACTGGATCGGTATCGGCCTTATCCAAACCATGTTCGAATTTCAGAGGAAATTGCAGTAAAATAGAAAGCCGTTTGATAATATCTTTGCGATTAGTAAACTCACAGACACCTCTCACTCCAGGAAAAGCCTCCGCCATTCTTCTCGAAAAGAAAACCGTTGACTCCTCCGTTGCCTTTATCGGCATCATTTGCTTTGGCTTATACGAAAATTCAATTGCAGGCAATTTATCTTTCAAACCTCCAATCCTACTATATAATTTTCTCCAATCAATTTTAGAGAAAGACCATTTTGCACAATATTTAAGACTACTGTCAATTTCAAACTCTAAATCACAATCCTTAGCGGAAGAAAAACAACCAATCCGGCGGTGATTGAAATCAAAAGGCATATTATTGACATTCCAATCGTCTTTCTTAACTTTCTTTGCTAACAAAATAACCCTTTCATCATCCAATGCATGCAAGGCAAAGCCTAACTCAAATATCACATTACTATTTGGCATCAGCTTCTCTCCGCAGCTAGCTACTGGAGTGACATCACAAACAAATATATCTGCATGAACAATCTTCTTTAAGATGGCATCTTCTATCTTTGGGCTGCCAGGTAGATTACGAGTTGCCTCGTCTATCTCTACATCATAACCATTCTTTTCTTTTTGCTTCTGACATTCGGCTAGAATGGCATCCTTGATAATCTTCTTATTACCATCTGTATCAGTCTGCCAAGAAAGGAATATTTTAAATTTTGTCTTTGCCATAAATACAAATATTATTTTCTTTTCAAATCTTCAAAAAAATATTGTTGGCGAGCCCGAATTAGCTCACTCTCACTCATTGTTTTTTTCTTCTCCAAAGGCATCCAAGGAAACTCATGCGACTTTTCTTTCAGCTTATGGGCATACTCCTCTGTCGTCATTATAAACTTGGCAGGAATACCACCCCAAACTTCATTATCTGGAACATGCTTGGTTACAATACTTCCTGCAGCAATTACAGAATTCTTACCTACGGAGCAATTTGGCATTAAAATAGTACTTGTACCTATAAAGCAATTCTCAAATAGTTCAATACTGCCCACTTTATCAATATCACCACGCCTTAATCCTAGCAATCTTGCCACATTGAATACGCTAACATCATGATTGACAAAATTAACTCCAGCAGCAACGATTACATTATCATGTATGCTAACAAGATAAGGTTCTGTTCCAAAATTGATGGTATAAAGCTCTACATTCTTACCGAGATAATAAAATTTATCTCTCATTAACTCTGCTCTTTCCTTAGGATTTGCCTTTTTCAGTTTCAATCTAAACCACTTATTATGAAGGAGATTTATTGCCCCCCGAATTTTTCAAACACACCCATTTTTAAGCTTTTAACATTTTATTTAAAATTGCAAGCGATTTCTTTCTTTCCCCATCAAGGATTTTATTGACAGAAAAATAATCAATATCACCAAAACTATCAATTGAACGGCTATCATCAGTAACAACCCTTGATTCTAAGCCAGTAATCTGCAACAAACTCATTACTCTACTGTTAAACTTCTTAGGTGATACAGTAATAAAAGGTTTGTTGAAATTTATAGAAAAAGCAGTTCCATGAAACGAGCTGACCACTATAAATGAAGCATGGAGCATCAAATTAAGGAATTGGTCTGGCGTCGCATAAGTAAACACCTTATCATAATAATTATCAAATGGCTTTCCACCATAGGTAATATGATATAATTTCAACCCTTTCTTTTCTGCAATTTGCTTGGCATAATGCTTGATATAAGAGTCTTCCTTTCCATATTCTACACTATATGTCAACAAATAAGGCTCAGACTCTTTAAAAACATACCTTTCTGCGATTTCAGCCCAGGCAACTTTGTCTAGCAACAACGTAGGATCAAGAACTACTTCTGATGCTAACCCAAGACTTTCCAATATTTTTTTAGCAGACAACTCTCTTACCGTAATATATTGGTATTTTTCTAATAGTCTTTTGGTTTCATCAACCTCATTCTCAGGAAAGTTAGGCATACCAATACTTGCAGCATAACTTATCCTCTTTTTACCTTCCGGAACAAAATCTAAATAATAGCTTTTATCTATTCCTCGATTATAGAAACTATTCCATACTTGATCACTACCGGTAATATACACATCTGCTTGAGGCGGATTTACAACAAGAGATTTAAAGCCTATATATTCTGATGTTACAGGCAAATAGCATTTCAAGAAATCCATATCAAGCTTTTTGAGTTGGTAAGATTTCCTGGAATATTTCAATACACAACGATAAAACCATCTGATGAAACCTCGATCTTCATAAATAGCTTTAGAATTTCCTTTAGGCGTCATACATGGTCTAGTATAATGTATAATTTCCACTTCATGACCTAGTGACTTAACAGCGATACCAGTAGCAAGAGCCTGCAAATATGTACCATAGTTGGTATTATCTAAAATAGTTATTATCGCAACTTTCATTTGATTAACTTCTTTATGCTAGAGATTAATAAAAACAACCAAGGGTAACGTCTTATATTATACTCAACTTGTACCTTCAGGTTATTTATAAAATAATTACCTATATAGTATTTATCAAGAAAAGCAGGATAATGATTTAATGCCAAATCATAACTCATTTCTCTGTCTTTTGACAATGGTGTAGGATGACTTAAATTTGCATTTGTTTCCACTGCCATTTCCATAGGAATTACCTTCAGAACAAACTGATCTTTCAAGCTATTTAAAACCTTCGTTCCTTTAACATTATTGACAAGTAACAAACTCACTCCTCGATGAATGAATGGAAAATCAGGAATACTTTCTCGCACACCCCAAAAATCAGCCAAAGTTATATCACCACACCGATGAGTATTTGCAAATGGGCATTGATAGCAATTCATTCGCATAAGATGACCTGAAATAAAAGCCTTAAAGTACGCCTCCATATCTTTGGAATAATTTACATATCTTATCTTGCCTGAAGAGCGCATTTTGTAAGAAGAAGAAGAAGAAGAACAGCTCCAACCACGGACTCTCTTATCTCTAAAAGAATAGTCAACGAAATCAGCATCCATTTTTTCTTCAACATGGCTAATCATATTCTTGAAAATCTCAGGCGATGGAGTTCCATGACATATCAAATCAGAAGTAAGCAAATTATCATATTCTTTTCTCAGGAAAAGCTTTAAGCCAGCCACTTGACAAGGTGTACCAACAAAGTAAACGATACGACACTCTCGCAAATCCTTTTTTACCTGTTTATACGAATCACCAATATCAGATTGAACATATTTACTTCCCTTCAACTTTTCTAAATCAGAAAACTTCTCAACCCTAATATGACATACTTTTGGTCCATTCTTGTAAGCTGCTCCATAGACAACGCCATCTTGAGACAGAACTTTTTTGGCAATTGCAATAAAGCCACCTCCAGAAGAACTCGTCTTAAGATCACCGACATTCTTATTCTGTGCAACATAAGCTTGCCCTTCATCCTGCAGAACAGTTACAGCATTCATCATTGGACAAACACTTTCGCATAATCCACAATTCACGCATTTCGTTGCATCAAATTTAGGATAAAGAAATCCCTCTTTATTTGATTCCATTTGTAAAGCCTGGTGTGCACATACTTGCTCACAAGCTCTACATCCACAACAATCAGCTGCATCTATGGTTGAAATATACTTTAACATAATGTTATTTTTTTATATTAACCAATATTCTCACAAGAGGGCACAAGAAGGATATATTGTGCCCCTCGCAAAACTCCGCAATCGATTCGACTATTACAACTTTGGGAGTATATCTACTAAACATTGCGACTCTACTTACAAACGCTCTCATATTAGTGAAAAGATGAGTTTGATTTCTTGCTTTAAAATACAAATGAGACCATTTGAAAAAAGCGACCAATGCTCTAACTTTTCTAACAGCAATAGGTTGACTAACATTCGGTGAAATATTTTGGTTACCACATCTCCATAAAACATGTGAATTATTTACCGTATGGAAACCCTTCCTTTCTGAAAACAAAACCCATGTAGCAGTATCACTTCCCCAAGCCAAATCAAATTTCTTAAATCCATTATATTTTCGGTAAACTTCTCTACTAAATATGTTTTCTACAACAAGACTTGCATATTTGCCTTTTAATTTACCTTTATAATAAGAGAAATTATCTAAATCTTGAGGATATTTTTCAGGAATACTTGTTATCTTTCCATCATCGTTGATAACCTTCACATCAAAATGATACAAATCATAGGAAGCATTTGTTTCTTGTAAACTTTTATAAAAATTTTCCACACAAGATGCTTCCATTACGTCATCATCGGAGAAAAGCCATATCCATTCTTCATCCTGGCTCATATCAATACAACGCTCCCATTGAGCTACCAAATCCTTGCCACCAAGGTTGGTATCAAAGCGTTTATACACTAAGTTAATTTTATCCCTATACTTATCTACTATCTCCTCCAAATTGTTAGGACTACAGTCATCGCCTATATAAAGCGTGAAGTCCTGACATGTTTGAGCAGCAATGGAATCCAAGGCAGCAGCAAGAAACGTTGACTTATAGGCAGGGATAACTATTGCTAAGCTATTTAATTTTGTCATATACAGATTAAATTAAAGAAGTTCAATAGAATCTACAAGATTTACCTTTAAATTCATATTTTAAATTTCGAGGTCTTTCATTCACTTTTCGAGCTGGTATTCCTGCCACGACAGCAAATGGCTCAACATCCTTGGTTACAACACAACCTGCGCAACAAACGGCTCCTTCCCCTATATGCACGCCAGGCAATACAATTACATTTGCACCTAACCAAACCCTATCATCAATTTCAACAGACAACTTTACTTTATCTTCTGAAGGAAGACCAAAATATGGATCACGATGGTCATGTTGAAGCGTATAGATAGATACATTGGACGAAAGGTTTACATTCCTGCCTATAGTCAAACCACGGCGAGCATCAAGTATAGCATTATCTCCAATAATGGAACCATCACCAAGGGACAATTTTTCGGGAGCTCGAAGTTCTGTACGAAAGTGAATTGTTACATTCTTGCCCATTTTTACACCCAATCCTTTATAGAGTATTTTTCGGAAATGGCATGATGGTATTTTTGCGATTTGGAATAGAGCAAATCGCCCCCCTCCGAATCTCATGAAGTGTTCTGTTACACGCAAAGGAAAACATAACAGATATGCTTTCTTTCTATTTCTTTCCTTGCTCCCCATGGCTCCCAATACCATCAGCGGATAATAAAACATTAAGAATATCCAATTGCCATACAACACGAGGACAAATACAGTGAGAACAATGTATATCATATTAAGAATTTATTTTTTCCTTTTTACAGGTACTTTCATATCTAACCTTTACAGTCAAATATAGTCCTAACATAAAAGGTATTATACTTACATTATTTTGACAAGGTGCACTTGCTATATTTAATAACAAGAAGGCACCAGCATAATATTTTAAATAGACATATCTATCGGGTAATTTAAAAAACAACATCCAAACAAACAATATTGCTAACAAGCTTGTAGCTATAATGCCATAGTTATAGTAAAACCCGCAATACCCGACATCTTCTCGATAAACTCTGAGTAGCTCCTGAGTTCGTTGAAAAGCATTACCATAAGAACTATTTCCAAAAGAAGGTACTCCTACACCAAATATTACTTGCTGAACATTACGGGGATATTCAAATGTATAATAATTAGCTGCTACTATTCGGATATTGTCATACTGAGATTGCGCAGCCTTCTCTTCCATAGACTTTTCTATTAAAGAATTAACTACCTTTACATGAGGTAACACAAAGAAAATCAAGATTGCAGCAAGACTAGCAAACAGCAATTTCTTCACCAATTTCGTACGAATAAAGTATAACATTCCACCTAAAATGAAAGAAACAACAATATCCTGACGAGTTAAAGATAATAGAATACCTAAACCTGTTGCCATAATCCAATATAAATCTTTTTTATTACCCTCAATAGCATACCTATTAATTTTCATAAGAAAGAAAAATATAGCCCAATAAATACCCAACAATCTAAAACGAGTGGCGCCTCGATCTACCCCCTCATCCGCACTACCAAACAAAGGTGCAGAGCTGAGATGATTCAAAACAGAGCAAACTAAAAAACAAATTGTAAAAAATTCAACAATCTGCTCTATATCTTTAATTGCAAGTTTTGATTTGATTAAAGGAATTAACAGCAAATATGCAAAACCTTGCATTGCGGCTATAACACTCATCCCCAATGGTTGTCCATTGAATTCATACGCATTATAAGCAGAAATTAGCTGGCACACAGAAATCGCAGCGATAGAATACATAACATTTTTACTTGCAATACTTTTGTTACGTAATGTCAAGAAAAAAAACACAAATGACAAGAAGTATAAGAGAAACTTATATACTTGAGGTAATATATTTATAAATGTTGGATTGTAACACTCTAATGATGCCATTGAAATGGCAATTAGCAAACCTTTATACTTACTTCTTCTCATAAGGCACATACTTTAAATGGTATAAGCCTATTAAAAGAAGGCTGAAATTCTAAACTATCCCACAAAGTTATTTCAGAGATGGGGGGGGGATATTACCTTGCTTCCTTACATGCTGAATTGCATATAGGGCAAGAATTGCGAAAATTTGCCACATAATATTTTCTTGTATAAAAATTGTACGATAAACATTTGCTGTAAAGCCAAATCCCAACAAGTTAAAAAATAAACATAGAGAAGTCAACGTAGGAATACTTATATCATTCTTAACATTTAGAAACCTTGAAAATATCAAAGCAAAAATAGTAGCAAATATGATACCACCAATAGTTCCAAAATCCAAATAAATATCACCCATAAAAGTATAAAACACATCAACTGGGGTTCCTAGCTTTATCTCATATAAAGCTTTATATACATCATAATCCTCTATATATGGCAAACCCAGAAGTTTTCGTAAGAATATGAAGTTCTGATTACCACCTAATAATGTTTTAACATCCCAAACATCGTCAGAAAATCTAGGTATAGCTTCACCCATGTATTGGCTTATCCAAACATCTATGGTTACCTCTTTATTGGTATTTTGCGAAAAACGTGATATGGAAATAGCTGCAAGTGCTAAAGCAAAAAAACAACTAGCAACCACGCCTACTTTGATAACTGTTTTTCTTACTTTTAAAGAAAGTGTTTGTTTGATCGTTAAAAATAATGTAACTAACAGTAAACCCGTACCAACTAATCCTCCACGACTTCCTGAAAGAAGTTTAAATAAAGTAAAGACAACAATTGGTACAATTAACATATAAACATATTTTGTATTATGTTTAGATAGTTGATAAAACAAAAGCACAATAACTAACATTTCAAAACGCCGTATTAATGCAAAACATAATTTTGAGGGTCCTGAGAAAAATAAAGCAGCTTTATCTCCGCTTGTCTCATACATATTAGCCAAATTAGAACCTACTAGCTGTCCTACAGAAAAATGCAACAGTAACGAAATAAAAGGCAGGATACTTAAAGCAAAAAACATAAAGCTAAGTGCATTATAAATATCAACCATACCTTTGTCGTCTATATTATGTAACGAAGAAAAATTTGCCTTCCATAATGGAGCCAAACAGATATTAATAGTAAAAAAAAGATAAAGTAAAGGAGCAATCTGAATATTAGGATAAAATAGCTCAACCTTATCTTGGGCATAATACCAACACGCTCCAACTCCTCCCATCACATATACCAGGTAAAGAAAACTACCTGTATCAAAATGCTTCTTATGTCGTTGATAGAAAATAAACACAACAGAAAATAATGCAGCATAAACTAATATCAAAAAGTTATTGACATTACTGAATATATGAATTAAATTATAGATAGCAGAATTCTTATCTATGCCATGTACACATAGGTAGATAACATAGATAAAAAGAAATAGCCAAATCCACCTTTTTATTATTCTATACATAATATTACCCTTTAATCTTAGTATATATCAGTTTACAAAAATTCAGTGCCTCTTCATTATGAAATATATAAATATTTAATAAATAAGAGTATAAGCACATCATCAATCCTCCAAAAACAAAGGACAAAACAATATTGTCAACGTAAAAATATATTGGAATCAAAAAGAATAACATAGGAATATAGGCTACTATATTCTTAAAAAATAAAACAAATGGGAATCGCAAACCAATATATTTAGTAACAAAAAACTGTGCAGATACTAATACCATACACTCAGACAAAAACCAAACGATAGAACTACCAACACTTTGCAGATATGGAACAATTGTGAAATTAAGTAGCAACCCTGCTCCTGCACCAATAGCAGAATTGATAAGTATTGCTTTATCTTTTTTCAATGGCATCAATGTCTGAATCACCAATATTTGCTCATAACCGATTATCAACATCAATGGCATTACAATTCTCATTGGCAGAATAGCCCCTTCATACCCCTTACCAGAGATGATACCTATAATCTGCGGGGCAAAAACTATTGAGAAATAGACCAAAGGTGTACTGAACATCATAAGGATATTAACAGAGCGATGCAATAGCTGTTTAAATTCGTCCTTTTTCCCTTCTGCTAAGAGCGAACTCATTCTAGGTAGCATGACTCCCGTAAAGGCAGAGAATAGGCTCAACAATATTGTATACAATTTAGTTGCGGTTGTATAATAACCAACTTGTATCTCATTAGATGTAAAGCCTAAGAAAGCGACATTAAATGTACCATACAAAGACGTTAAGAACATATAGATGCCCAGTATAAAAAATGGTTTTACAAAGGGACTGATACTTATTTTTTTAACGGTAAAATGTACAAAGTGACGAGCATACCAAACATTAATAATGGCATTTACCGTTACCATCAATGTAAAAAGTGCAAAGTATATAACATAATCACTTTTTGTCCTTACGAATAAAAACACTGCTATTACATAGAAGACTTTTACCGCCAAAGTTCTTAATGTGATATATTTAAAGTCTTCCAATCCCTTAAATAGCCATTCTATCAGCAAATAGTTCGTTAACAATCTGACAGCTCCAACAAACATCAACTCTTTATTCGCATAGAGTTGAGGAACAGAATAAGTAGCTATCAGCAAAGCTATGACAGCTATGACAGTTGTTATAGAATTTAAAATGAAAAGACTACTATATGCTTGATCCAATTTTTCTTGGTTACCTCTATATTTTGCAATTTCTCTGATTCCTACGGAACCTATTCCCATCATAGAAAACAGTAAGAAGTAACTAATTATAGAATCTGCAAAATTGCATAAACCGATTTTATCCACTCCCAAGACTCTCGCTACATACGGATAGGTAAGCATCGGGAATAAATAATTTGCAGTGGTCAAAACACTGCTATAGAAGAAATTTTTCTTTATATTTGCCATTTTTATTTTTGGACTACTCAGATAATACCGAAGTTTTCCTCTCCCAACGTATTCAGTATTACACGTTCGTATATAACGATGCGATTATAAAGAACATACGGAAGTAAAGAAGCAACGTATTCTTCGCTATTCGCTTGTTGCTATCTGATGTTTGATTAGACATTTATTTTATGTCAGCATTAATAATTGGATTGATTTTCATACAATTCTAAGAAATGACGAAATGTCATTGCTTCAAAGCTATATTGATTTATTATTAAACCATGTTTATTATTCTTATTTTATATCTTTCACCCTGTTCTGATTCCAATGGAATGCGGATAAACGCACTTTTCCGCTCTCAATCATATGGGACACCATGCTTTGCCAGAAGCAGAACAACAGCGTGCATACCCTCGTAAGAATATATATATTTTACATGACCTAAACTTCAAAAAATCCTCGTTATCTCCAATAAGGTAATCTTATCTCGCAATCATTAAACTACTCATACAAGTTTTCATTGATATCAAACGGACTATCAAAGTCTTTCTGCATCGCATGCTTCGTATCTTTCTCTGAGAGATTGGCATGTTCGGTTGGGATTTTCCAATCGATACCGAGGGTATCATCGAGGATACTGATACCTCCATCAGCCTCTGGGTGATAGAAGTTATCACACTTGTATTGGAAGACGGCTGTCTCTGAGAGGACAGCGAAACCATGAGCAAAGCCTTTTGGGATGAAGAACTGGCGATGATTGTCTTCTGTCAGTTCTACAGTCACATGCTTGCCATAGGTTGGTGATCCTTTGCGGATATCCACAGCAACATCGAGCACTCTACCTTTTACGCAGCGCACCAACTTGCTCTGGGTATAAGGTGGGCGCTGGAAGTGCAGGCCTCGCATCACGCCATAGCTGCTCATTGACTCGTTGTCTTGGCAGAAGTGAACACTGTGTCCCAGGATTGGGGCAACCTTTTCTTCAAACTCTCGCTCGCTGAAGCTCTCGAAGAAGTAGCCACGAGAGTCACGAAAGAGGCGTGGCTCTATAATGAGGACGCCTTCTATTTCTGTTTTTACTATATTCATCGTTTTTAATATTCTAAATTTTTTTTTAAAGTTTTATCTGTTTCGCTGAGAATAGAAAGCAAATACTTACCATAGTCATTCTTCAGCATAGGTTGAGCATTCTCCCTTAATTGCTCGGCGGTAATCCATCCCTGACGGTATGCGATTCCTTCCAAGCAAGCTACCTTCAAGCCCTGGCGCTTCTCCAAGACTTCAATAAAGGTGGATGCCTCTGAAAGGGAATCATGGGTTCCGGTATCAAGCCAGGCAAATCCTCTTGCCATGGTCTGAACCTTCAGCTGCTTATCCTTCAAGAACTCCTGATTAACGGTGGTGATTTCCAACTCACCACGAGCGGATGGCTTGATATGCTTAGCTACATCTACCACCTTGTTAGGATAGAAGTATAAACCTACCACTGCATAGTTGCTCTTTGGATACTCAGGCTTCTCCTCAATGCTCAGGCAATTGCCTTGTTCATCGAACTCAGCAACTCCATATCGCTCCGGATCACTTACACGATAGCCAAAAACGGTAGCCTTGTTATTCTGTTCAGCATCTACGACTGCCTGATGCAGCATCTGATTTAATCCTGCACCATAGAAGATATTATCGCCTAATACAAGGCAAGCGGAATCATCACCAATGAATTTCTCTCCGATAATGAAGGCTTGGGCTAAGCCATCTGGTGATGGCTGCTCAGCATACTCGAACTTGACTCCGAACTGGCTTCCATCGCCTAAGAGACGTTTGAAACCTGGTAAATCAAATGGTGTTGAAATAATGAGAATCTCACGGATACCTGCCAACATCAATACTGATATTGGGTAGTATATCATTGGTTTATCAAAAATTGGTATCAACTGCTTACTGATACCCTTTGTGATGGGGTACAAGCGTGTTCCGCTACCACCTGCTAATACTATTCCTTTCATATAATTATTATTTATTGTTCCATAACACTGGTCGAAAACCTACCCGTCCTTCCTTACTGTTAAAAAAGGCTTTTTTCGAATCCCTCCGTCTCCCTTTAGCCAAAGGGAGCTCCACATCCTAACCAAGCCTTCCCTTCTCAGAAAGGAAGGATGTAACCGCCCTCCGGTGCTCAGAACCGCTACGCTCTAAGGTTGGCGGACCATCAAAGGTCTACGCCATGTTGTGCGGGATGGGACCGCCTGGGGCATGAACTATTACAGAAAGGCGACATCATAATTGCAAAGACGGCATTATAGCCTATCTATTTCTCATTCCCTCCTTTTCCACTTCCCCACATCGCTTATCACCGTCCCAAAGTCGTAGCCGGCCACGGAGAGCATCTTTTCGCGGACGCTCTTCTCCATGCCACCCTCAAAGGGATGGAGGGTGACACCGGAATAACAGTCGCAGAAGCATTGCTCCAAGATATCCAGTATGCGACACATCAGAAGTATGCGGTCCCAGACTGAAGAGGTGTTGATGAGAAGGATGCGGATGGCGGCGTACAGCTGCATCACTGAAACCGACTCGTGGTGACGGAAATGATACTGCGCCCTGCTGCTGAGATGATTCTTCTCTAAATATCTTGCACTATACACTTGATGACCTAAGCCATCCACTGCCAACAGGCAATCATCAATTTTGATGATGAGCTGGACTGGAACATAATCTTTCTGGTTGCTCATGAATTCAAACGTTATTTATGTTAAAAACTCGTTCCCTAGCTAGGAAACAAATGCGATGATATGTCACCGACTTTTTATAATTTTGCCAGCGTTAGACAAAAACAACGATGAATTCGTTGAACAACTAACAATTTTTTTTATAAACTAAACATAGGAAATGCAATTATGAACATCAACATTTTCAATGGCTATCAGTCTACCGAGCCTGCTATTATCAAGTTCCAGCAAATGGTGGACATCATCAGGGGCGACAAGCAGCTCGCCGAACTGACGAAGCGTTACCGCATCACGCACCAGAGGGAGTACAAGAGCCAGTGCTACTGCTTCTCCGTGACCTGCGTCTTCCAGGGTGGCAAGGCGAAGAAGGACATCATCGAGGTGACGGGCATCGGATTTTCTGACTTCGACCACGTGCCGAAAGAGAAGCTAGCCGAACTCTGCTCCAAGCTGAGAGAGGACAGACACACTTTGTTCTTCCACATCACCGCTTCGGGTGAGGGACTGCGCGTGCTCTATCGCTACGAGATGAAGCCGGGCATGACGCTGGAGGAACAGATGAAGTTCTATCCCACTGCCTTCCTCCATGGCAACCAGTATTTCTCCGACCTGCTGGGCGTGGAGTACGACGAGCATTGCTGCAACCTGGGCAGACTGATGGGTGCCGCCTACGACCCTGATGCCTTCTTCCGTCCTGATGCCGAACCTTTCAGCTACGACTGGCTGGTGGCTCGGCAGCAGGAGAAGACCTTGCAGGACAATGCCACGGCTCGATTGCGACGGGAGGTGAAGAAGATTGACCGCCTCTACGAAGACAAGCTTGCCAAGGAACTGGAGCAAGAGATGAAGACTTATGTGGCAGGCAGCAAGAACGAGTATGTATCATGCCTCACCTACAAGCTCAATGCCTTCGGTTTCTCTGCCGATGCCGCCCTGGAGTTCATCTGCCAGGAGTTTCCCGACTACGAGCGTCCGAAGGCTGTCGTGGACAGTTGCTACCGTCAGACTGAGGAGCACGGCAAGCGCAAGTACGAGCTGCAAGACCGTCGCCATGAGGCGGGCAAGTCGGCTTCCGTGAACGACATCATCCAGTTTCTGGGCGAACACGTGGATCTGAGGTACAACCAGATTACCATGAGGGTGGAGTATCGCATGAAGGAAGAAAGCGACGGAGAGGATTCTTCTACCCCTGGACTTTGGCAGATTATCAACGACCGTGCGGTCAACACCCTGTGGAGCGATATGTCGAAGACAAACCGTGCCGCAGTGCAAGACTTCTTCCGTGTCATCGAGAGCAACTATGTGCAGCCGTTCAATCCGTTCACCGACTATCTGGCTAGCCTTCCCGAATGGCACGAGGGCGACACCGACTACATACAGCAGCTTGCCGACAGCGTGACCATCAAGGGTGGCGAGGAACAACAGAAGCTATGGGCCTGCTACCTGCGCAAATGGCTCGTGGGAATGCTGGCTGGATGGACCCTCGACGACGTGGTAAACCCTCGAGTGGTAAACAATGTGATAATCGTATTGATAGGCGCACAGGGCTCCGGCAAGAGCACTTGGATAGCCATGTTGTTGCCGCCCGAATTGCGCCAGTATTTCTACACCAAGACCAACGCCAGCCGCCTCACAAAGGATGACCTGCTGGTGCTCGCCACCTACGGACTGATGCTCTGCGAGGAGCTGGACACGATGAAGCCCTCGGAGCTGAACCAGCTGAAGGCTGCCGTCACCATGCTCACCATCGACGAGCGTGCTGCCTACGCCCATTTCGCAGAGCATCGGCCACATATAGCCTCGTTTGCCGCCACTGGCAACAACGTTCAGTTCCTCTCCGACCCTACGGGCAATCGCCGCTGGCTGCCCTTCGAGGTGGAGAGCATCCTGTCGCCCCGTGAGCATCCCTTCGACTATCCCCACATCTATGCCCAGGCGTTGCATCTGCTGCGCTCAGGCTTCAGATATTGGTTTACGCAGCAAGAAATCATTGAACTCAACCTTCACAACCACAAGTTTGAGGCACCCCGTCTAGAGCGGGAACTCGTTGCGCTCTACTTCGCCCATCCCACCGAGGACCAGCATGGCATTTTCATGACTGCCAGCCGTGCCCTGCAGATTATCGGAGCGGGCATCAGCCAGAAGCTCAGTGCCGTATATGTGGGCAGGGCTTTCTGTGAGCTGGGATTCCGCAAGGTGAGGGTGAGCCACTGCTGGGGCTATCTCGTGATAGAGCGTGACGGCGACATGATCAAGGCTCAGCAAGTACGCCTGGCGATGGAGGCTGAGGACGACTATTCCCAGCAGGAAACCGACCCCGATCTGCCCTTCTAGGGGTGGGTAGGGTAAGTAAGGGGAGGGTACTTTCTAAGACTTTCCTTATGTATAGGTTCGTTTACTATAGGAAAGATATAGTATATATATAGACTCCTAGAAAATGCGATTTTCTACTCACCCTAGTTACCCCCTGGCATAAACAAGATAGTTACGACCACTAAGTATCATGGTTACGATGGCTAAGTATCATATTTACGAATAGTATCTTAGTCTCCCACAGATCTCACAGATTTACACAGATTCTCTCGTTGCAAACAACAGTTATCACCAAACCTCAATGGAAGAACTCCGAAGGAGTCGAAATCTGTGAAAATCTGTGTTATCTGTGGGAAAATTAAACATTCAACATTATAACAACGTTTATGGATTTACGAAGTTACACCAAGCAGGAGTTAGCCCTGCTCTATTTCCCCGATTCGTCACCCGTGGTGGCAAGTGCTCATCTGATGCGTTGGATTTGTCGCAATCCCGACCT